>JALWDQ010000433.1:0-3875 GCA_027039625.1 Calditrichia bacterium
GCGAAAATCTGCTCGCTAATTTCCTCGGGTTGCAGAAGGCCCGCTTTGATTTTGTAGGCAATGGCGCGCACCGCATCCAGAATTTCCTGGCGACCGCTGTAACTGAGGGCAAGGTTCAGGACGAGTCCGGTGTTGTGGCGGGTACGTTCAATGCCGTACAGAATTTCGTCGTACGCCTCTTCCGGTAAATCATTCAAATCGCCCATGGCACGCAGCCGGACATTCTTTTTCATCAAATCGTTGATTTCCCGCCGCAGGGTGTTCACCAGCAAGCGCATTAGAGCCGAGACCTCCTGCCGGGGACGCAACCAGTTTTCTTTGGAAAACGTGTACAGGGTTAGCACTTTAATTCCGATTTCCCCTGCTGCCTCCACCACAGCCCGCACCGATTTCACTCCTTCGCTGTGACCTGCCACTCGCGGTAACCCTCGCTTCCGCGCCCAGCGACCGTTCCCATCCATAATAATTGCCACATGTTTCGGCAATTTCGCCCCCTGCTTCACCAGTCGCTCAATTTCCTGCTTTTTCTTGTTCTGTCTCACTACGACCCCACAAAAATTTATTTTTTAATTTATAAAGATTACCGTAAAAAACAAACCCTTCTTTTGATTTCTCTTTTCCATCTTGACACTATTTAGCGCAATCAATATATTGACATTTACGTGTTATGATAAAATGCGGAGAATATTTTTA
The DNA here is from genome assembly GCA_027039625.1 of Calditrichia bacterium. Classification (GTDB taxonomy): domain Bacteria; phylum Calditrichota; class Calditrichia; order RBG-13-44-9; family RBG-13-44-9; genus JALXCH01. Next base: position 694 of record JALWDQ010000433.1, read on the forward strand.
TGAGATTACGGTCACTTCTGCTCATTTTGTTTTTTATTCCGTCCCTGATAATTGCCCAAAATCATTTACTCATTTCGGAGATAGAGGTTTCACCATCCTCGGAAGAATTTATTGAAATCTTTAATCCCAACCCGTTTCCTGTGGCGCTGGATAGTTTTTACCTGTCCGATTACAACACTTACTACCGCCTGGTGGTGGGGGATTTCTCCACCAGCAGCAGCGATTTTCTGGTGAAATTCCCTGCAGGAGCCACCATCGATTCCGCCGGGGTACTGGTCGTCGCTCTGGATGGGGCGAACTTCAGCGGCCCGGCACAGTACGAAATCCGGGGAACCAGCAGCAGCATCCCGGACATGGACGCCCTCTACGTGGGCAGTTCTGCTTCCCTGGCCAATTCCAGCGAAATGGTGATGCTGTTCTACTGGGATGGGATTAGCGATCTGGTAAAAGACGTGGATTATGCCATCTGGGGGAGTACAACCAGCAATTTTGTAGATAAATCCGGCATTTCCATTGATGGCCCGGATGGGGATAGCGATCCATCCACCTACCTCAACGACACACCGGTCACCAGTCAGGTGTCGTTTTACCCGGCACCCATTTCCGGGAAAAGCATGACCCGGATCTCGCTGGCGGAAGTAAACGAAACTTTCAGTGGTGGGAACGGCATTTCCGGACACGACGAAACCAGCGAGGACATCTCCCAGAGTTACGCCCTTGCCAATCCCACCCCGGGCAGCACCGACCTGGAGCTTCCCTCCGGAAGCGGCAGCGGAGTGGCCACCGTTTCTCCCGACTCGGTACTGGTGGATTCCACCGTTACCCTTACCTTCACCTTTAAAGAAAATATTGCCGACACCTTGACCAAAGTGGCTCTTACCATTCCCGCCAGTTGGAGCTGGAGTGGTAACGCAGGGGACGTAAGTTTGAGCGCTCCGGGATTTTCTGCCGCAACGGTAAGTGTGGTGCAGGACACTATCTTCATTTCTCAATGCCAGATTACCCAGACGGATAGCGGGGTGGCGCAGGTTGCGGGGTTGCAGGCACCGCATCAGCCGGAAATCTCCGTGTTTACCGTGCGCACCGTTGCCGGTGGCGCCCTCAAGGAAATTGAAAACTCCCCCAGGGTTGTGGTCTGGAAAAAAATGTCCCTGATTTCCATCCGGGAAATTCAGCAAAACACCAGCGCTTACCTGGGGCAGCAGGTGATGATTGAAGGGGTGGTGACCCTGGGAGCGGGCATCACCACCAGCGCGTGGACCGATACTTACGTGCAGGATACCTCCGGGTACGGCATCAATGTGTACCAGAGCAATACTGTGGATACGGCACTGGCGCGCGGCAACCGTGTTCGCATCATTGGCACGGTGGATGAATACAACGGAGTCACCGAAATCATCGATTACACGGTACAGGTTCTGGCGAAAAATGAACCGCTGCCGGCACCGCTCCATCTTTCCACCGCGGCAGCAAATGGCACGGAGTGGGAAGGCACCTACGTGGAAGTGCAGGGGCAAATTACCGATATGTACGCAGCGGGTGGAGGCACCAATATTAAGGTGAATGACGGTTCCGGTGAGTGTACCCTGCGCATCTGGGATACCGCCGGATTGAATTTGAACGATTTTGCCGTGGGCGATCTGGTTATTGCCCGCGGACCGCTGGACATTTACAACAACGCCGGGCAGGTAGCGGTGGGCTATCAGGAAGATATTCAGAAGCTTACCACCAACCCGGGGGACGGCAGCGGAATCGCCAGCGTTACTCCGGATTCAGTGGGCGTGAACCAGAGCAACCTCACTCTCACTTTTTCCATTACCGGGGAGGATAGCTACGTACTGGAAACCCTCTCCCTCACCATTCCCTCGGATTGGCAATGGAGCCAGAGTGCCGCGGATGTGAGCCTTTCCGGAGCAGGATTTACCGCAGCTACCGCCACCGTGCAGGGAAATACCGTGCAAATTGCCGGTGCTGCCATCAGCAGCAGCGCTTCCGGACAAATTATCGTTCACAATTTAACGTCCCCCAACAAAGACACTTTTTCCACCTTTTCCATCAGTACCGCTACTGCCGGGGGAGTGCTGACTCCCATTGCCAATCCTCCCCGCGTACAGGTAGGGCAGGGTGTGGCAGCTATCCCCATCTCCGAAATTCAACTGAACACGGCGAACTATCTGGGGCAGCAGGTCACCATTCTGGGTGTTGTTACTCTGGGCGCCGGAGTTACCACTACTTCCTGGACAGATGCTTACGTGCAGGACAAATCCGGATACGGAATTAACGTATTCCAGAGTGGGAGCGTGGACACGAAAATTAAGCGGGGAAATCTGGTGGTGGTTACCGGAACAGTGGAGGAGTACAACGGAGTCACCGAGATTACCAATTACACCGCCGAAGTACTGGCAGAGAATCAGCCTCTGCCGACTCCCCTGAAATTACAGACCGTAGAAGCCACCGGCACAGAGTGGGAAGGTACATTTGTGGAAGTTCAGGGCGAAATTACGGACATGTACTCGGCGGGTGGAGGCACCAACATCATTGTGGATGACGGTAGTGGTCCCTGCACAGTGCGCATCTGGGATACTGCCGGGTTAAACTTAACCTCCTTTGCTGTGGGCGATACCGTGACCGCCCGGGGTCCCCTGGATATTTACAACAATGCCGGTCAGGTGCTGGTCGGATATCAGGAAGATATTACCAAACCGGGATTGGGACTGGTAGGCGATGGCAGCGGGTTTGCCACCCTGGATGTGGACAGCCTGAACCCCGGTGAGAGCACTTCTGTAACCCTTGCTCTGTGGAGCAATGCCAGCGACACCCTGCGCACCGTGCACATTCTGATGCCCTTTGGCTGGCAGTGGAGCGGCTCTGCCGAGGCGGTGCAGCTTGGAGGTCCTGGCCTGCAGCACGCCTCGGTGAAAGTGGCGCTGGAATACGGCGACGAATGGATCCAGATTTCCGATTGCCAGATTACCGGAACCGACACCGGGTACGTAAGCCTTACCGGGCTTACCACTCCGGAGTTTTCCGTGTATTCCTACTTCTGGATTAAAACCGCAGTTCAGGGAGGGGTTCCGCAATTCATTGCCGAAAGTCCCTTTGTGGTGGTTGGGGTGCAGCCGGTGACGCTCATTAAAGATGTGCAAACCAATTCCGGGCAGTTTAAAGATCCCGTGACCCTG
>JALWDQ010000434.1:0-3868 GCA_027039625.1 Calditrichia bacterium
ACTGGATGTGCTTGTTCATACCATTCAACCGCTTAAAGAGCCCCGGGTGGAGGAAAAAGAAAAAGAGTGAGCAGCCCCTCCCTGCTCTGCTTTTTTTACACCGGATTACTTAAAAATCCCGGGCAGGGTGTTCCAGTTGAAGGAAAAAAATATGAATTTTGAATTTCCCATTTTTCATTGAATATTTCGTTTGAATGTGGAGAATACAGTAGAATTAAAGTTTCTGGAAGTGAATTAAAGTAACAGGAACCAACAAGAGTCCAAGGGAAGAACCATGAAGCGTGTTGCCATCATCATGGGGAGTGAATCGGATCGGCCCGTGGTAGAGGAAGCCTTTCCTTACCTGGAATACTTTGGCATCGGTTACGAAGTGCAGGTGATGTCTGCCCATCGTACACCGGAGAAGGTACAGGCTTTTGCCCGGCAGGCAGAGGAGAATGGTTTTGGAGTCCTGATTGGATGTGCGGGTCTGGCAGCGCATTTACCCGGTGTGCTAGCGGCCTACACCACTTTGCCGGTTATCGGAGTACCGCTGGCGGCAGGAGCGCTTAACGGCGTGGATGCCCTTTATTCCATCGTACAGATGCCTGCGGGTGTTCCCGTGGCAACCATGGCCATTGGGAAAGCGGGCATGCGCAATGCCGCCATCCTGGCAGCGCAGATTCTGGCACTTTCGGAACCCGAAATCGCTACCAGACTTAAACAATTCAAAGAAAATAATTGTCGAATACCAGAATGAAAATTGCCGTTATTGGAACCGTTAATAAAGATTTAATTTTACCTTTCGAAGGTGCTTCTATTCAAAGTGTGGGAGGCATTTACTACACCATCACCGCACTTTCGAATTTAAGCGGTGCCGAGGTGGAAATTATTCCCATCGCCTATCTGGGGGAAGATTTTTACGCCGCTTTTGTAGCGCTCCTGAAACAGTATCCCAACGTTTCTCCCAGGGGCTTAATCCCCCTACTCCAGAAAAATCACGAGGTTATTCTGGAATACATTTCCCCCGAAGAACGCAAGGAGAAAGCGCTGTTCAACTTTCCTCCGCTGGAGTTCTCTGCAATAGAGCCGTTTCTGGATGCTGATTTTTTCCTGGTGAATTTCATCACCGGGTGGGATGTATCCCTCTCAGCACTGAAGGAATTGAGCCAGAGGGCGTTTGAGCGTCTGTACATGGATGTGCATTTTCTGGTAATGGGAGTGGATAAGCTGGGACATCGTTTCCCCCAGCGCCCGGAAAATATTCGGGAATGGCTCTCGCAGGCGCGTTTTGTGCAGATGAACGAGCGGGAACAGCGCATCATTGCCGGTGGGGAGATGCCGGACATGGCATTTTATGAAGCCTACTTCCAGCCCAATCAGATTCTTCTGGTTACCCAGGGACGCCGGGGAGCGAAAATTCTTTTTTCCCGCGAAGGCAAAATCCGCAAAAAAGAATTCCCGCCTTATTTTGTGGATCGAGTGGTGGATGTGACCGGTTGCGGCGATGTATTTGGTGCCGCTTTCGTGCGCCGCTACCTGGACACCGGCGATTTGTACGATGCGGTGGATTTTGCCAATCGCATCGCCGCGGCAAATTCCCTCTTGATGGGAACCAACGAAATGGATAAATTACTTGCCACGGCAGAGAATTTGACAAAAAAGGAATCAAAATAATGAAACGTGTTTTGTTAACCGGAGCAAACGGTTTGCTGGGGCAGGCGCTTATCTGGCGACTGAAAGGGCACTACACCCTGCTTGCCACCGGAGTGGAACCCCACCCCGAACTCCCTCCCGATGGCTGGGAATACCGCCAATTGGATATTACCTCCGCCAGCGATGCCAAAGATCTGGTGTATGAATTTTTACCGGACTATATCGTGAACGCCGCTTCGTACACCAACGTGGATGGCTGCGAGAAGGAGAAAGAGCTGTGCTGGCGGGTAAATGTGAAGGGGGTGGAAATTCTGGCACGCCTGGCTCGCCGCAAAAATGCCCATTTCATCCATTATTCCACGGATTACATTTTCGATGGGCAGCACGGGCCCTATGCTGAAGACGACCGCCCCGACCCCGTGGGCTATTACGGGAAATCGAAGCTGGCTTCCGAAAACATTACCAGACAAACCGGGTGTCGTTTTACCATCCTGCGTACCTGCGTACTTTACGGATTGGGGCGCAACGTGAAGCAAAATTTTTTCCTCTGGGTGTATCACAATTTAAAAAATAAAAACCCTATTCGGGTGGTCACCGACCAGTACAACAACCCGACCCTGGCCGAGGATCTGGCCAATGCGACCGATCAGGTGATTCGCTTGCAGGCAGAAGGAATTTATCACATTGCCGGAAATGAATACCTCAATCGCTACGATTTTGCGGTGGCAATTGCCCGGGCGTTTGGATTCGATACGCAACTGATTACACCCATTACCACTGAGGAACTGAACCAGCCAGCACCTCGCCCACCACTGGGAGGTTTGAAGATTGACCGAGCCCGCAAAGAGCTCAATTACCATCCCCACTCCATCGAGGATTCGTTGAATTATCTGAAAATGAAACTGGAGAAAAATGGCGCAGGTAAGTGAAAAAAGTTTAATTATTATTCCCACATACAACGAACGGGAAAATATCGGGAAACTGCTGGAACAGATTTTTAACCTCAATATCGAAAATCTGGATGTTCTGGTGGTGGACGACAATTCTCCCGATAAAACAGCCGATGTGGTTCGGGAGCTCCAGAAACGGTATCCCCGCCTGCATCTAATGGAACGGGAAGGGAAAATGGGGCTGGGTACGGCGTACATTGCAGGTTTCCGCTGGGCTTTGGAAAGGGACTATCAGTACATATTCGAGATGGATGCCGATCTCTCTCACGACCCTGCCGAGATTCCCAATTTCCTGAAAGCCATCCAGGACGCGGATCTGGTCATCGGTTCCCGCTATATCACCGGTGTTAATGTGATTAACTGGCCGCTCATCCGGTTGTTCATTAGTGTGATGGCCAGTAAATACACCCGCATTATTACCGGGATGCCCATTAAGGATTGTACCAGCGGTTACAAATGTTTTCGCCGGGAGGTGCTGGAAGCCATCCCGCTTGAAAAGGTGAACTCCAACGGGTATGTGTTTCAAATTGAGATGAATTTTAAAGCCTGGAAGCGCGGATTTCGCATCAAAGAGATTCCCATTATCTTTTACGACCGCACGGTGGGGAAATCGAAAATGTCCCGCAAAATTATTTACGAAGCGGCTTACAAAGTGTGGGAATTGAAAATCATGAGTTTGTTCGGGCGTTATTAGAGGGGTGATGTATGCTGAAGAAAAATTTTCGTATGGTGTTCGATTTTGAGAAGCCGGTGGTGGAACTGGAAAAGAAAATTGTAGAAATGGAAGAATATGCCCGGGAAACCGGGATCGACCTTTCGGACGATCTAAAGCGGTTGCGGCGCAAAGCCGAAGCATTGCGCAAAGATGTGTATTCCAAGCTTACACCCTGGCAACGGGTGCAACTGGCGCGCCATCCGGATCGTCCCTACACGCTGGATTACATCCGGCGAATGATTACCGATTTTGTGGAACTCCACGGAGATCGCTATTTTGCCGAAGACCCGGCTCTGGTAACCGGCATTGGTAAACTGGATAGCTACCGGGTGGCAATTATGGGCCACCAGAAAGGCCGGGATGTGAAGGAAAATCTGTACCGTAATTTTGGGATGCCGCATCCCGAGGGCTACCGCAAAGCGCGCCGGGTGATGCAACTGGCAGCGAAATTTCACATGCCGGTCATCTCCCTGCTGGATACCCCCGGTGCCTATCCCGGAATTGGAGCCGAAGAACGGGGACAGGCAGAAGCCATTGCCCGCAACCTGATGGAGATGGCCAGCCTGCC
>JALWDQ010000435.1:0-1222 GCA_027039625.1 Calditrichia bacterium
TCTCATGGTGGGACAACAATACGAATCGGATCACCAAACTAAATATAGCCCCGTAACTGCTAACGATACCTATGATGGCTCTCTCCCCGTGGAACTTACTTCCTTTACCATTACCGCTGGTAATAACAGTGCAACCCTGCGCTGGAGCACTGCCAGCGAGGTGAATACCAGCGGATTTGAAATCTACCGCTCCACCCAGGAGGATGGAGAATTCCAACTGGTGGCATCCTATCAGAATAATCCCAGCCTTCAGGGTTCGGGTAGTTCCAATGAAGGACATACCTATCAGTATACCGATGTCAATCTGGTGAACGGAGTAACCTACTGGTACAAACTGGCAGATGTGGATTTCAATGGCCATCGGAATTTTCATCAGGTGGTCTCGGTAATTCCTAATACCAGTGGTACAAACCTCCAGCGCCAGGAGCAACTGCCAGAATCGTTCCAGTTACACCAGAATTATCCCAACCCCTTTAACCCCACCACTACCATCCGTTTCGACATCCCGAAATTTCAACAAGGGATGGTTAATATGCAATTGGTGATTTACAATACGCTGGGCAAACAGGTACGGGTTCTGTATCAGGGCCCCATTCAACCCGGTTCTTACACCCTGGTATGGGATGGAAGGGATGATAATGGTGAGCCAGTTTCCAGTGGTCTCTATTTTTACTCCATTCGTACAGACATATTCTTTGCCGTGAAGAAAATGATGCTTTTGAAATAAACGCCAACATTTCTCTCTCCATTTTCTCAAAACCCTCTGCGTTTCTCTGGCAGAGGGTTTTGTGTTTTAAGAAAAACCAGCTTTTCGGAATACCATGTTTCAACCATGTCCGTAAACGTAGGTTTCTTCCCAAAGTTCTGTTTGCACCTTTCCTGTGCAGGTACTAATTTTGTTTCAATAAAAAGAATTACCGGAGAATGGAACAATACAAAACAATCGGAAAAGAACATGAATCTTCAGAACATAGCTCGCACCACAATCCAGAGTGCCATTGACGCGGTGAAACCGGACACCCTGATACGCCGAAAAGTACACCGGCAAGGCAATCGGTTAATTATTGGAGATAGGAAATACGACCTGAACAAATTTCAAAACATTTACGTGATTGGAATGGGTAAAGCCTCTGCCCACATGGCACGGGAGCTGGAGCAGATTCTGGGAGAAGCCATTACGGAAGGTGTGGTGGTGGTTAAGTACCAGCACTCCGTTCCCTGC
>JALWDQ010000436.1:0-3856 GCA_027039625.1 Calditrichia bacterium
TTCAGCATTTTTAGCGCCTGTTTTACCAGATAGGGTAACTCTTCCTCGATGTTTTCCCCTTTTGAGAAGTAAGAATAGGCGCCGCGCCGCTGGGCTTCCAGGGCATACTCGTGATCCTTAAACGAGGTCACCACAATAATCTGTGCGTCGTGCCCCCGACTCACAAATTCATCCAGCAAATTTAAACCATCGGTAATTTGGGGCAATCCCAGATCCAGAATTACCAGATCGGGATGAAACGTATCGAACATCTCCAGCGCTTCGGTTTTGTTAAACGCCAGCTTTACAATATATTGATCACCGATCCAGCGCTTGTAACTCTCGCACCAGACCACACTATCCTCTACGATTAAAATTTTTTTGGGATCTTCCATCCTCCTGCTTCTCCATTTATTCAGGCAATGTATGGTAATCGGATATTAAAAATGGTACCTTTACCCACTTTACTTGCTACATCAATAAATCCCCGATGCCGGGTGATAATCTGCTTCACAATGGCCAGTCCCATGCCGTTTCCGCCTTCGTGCTTGTGGGTGGTGAAAAATGGCTCGAAAATTTTTTCCAGAAATTCTTCGGGAATTCCCTCCCCTTCATCCAGAATTTCGATGTAAATCCAGGGGTTTCTCCGGTAAGGAGAAAGCGGACGCAAGGGGCGGGTAGTAATTTTCAGTCGCCCACCCTTTTCGCGCATGGCCCGAATACTATTTTCCAGCAAATTTAAAAATACCCGCCGCATTTGATTGCTATCCACATTAATCTGGGGCAGGTCTCTTGCGTAATGCTTTTCCACAGTAATATTGGGCGGAATTTCCAGTAAATCCAGGGTCATGTCAATTAACTGGTTGATGTGGATGGGGCGGAAGCGCAACTCCTGGGGACGGGTGTAATTGAGTAGGTCCTGCACCAATTTCTCCATGTAAAGGGCATGGTTGCGTAACCGTCCGTTCTGGGGCGCATCCAGTTTTACCAGGGTAATGAAGGATTGAAAATCGTGTGCCAGCTGGGAGGCCATGGTACCCAGTTCCGCCATTTTTTCGCTCTGCATGGCTTTTTGAATGGCTCGCACGTTCTGGATTGCATTGGCTGCCTGCACTGCAAAAAGACGCGCAAATCGCAAATCGTGGGAAAAAAATTGCATCTGTTCCTTTTCCGCTCCCAGGAAGATAAATCCCATTAAATTATTCTGAGCTACCAACGGTAACACCACGCACAGATGATATCGCTCCATCTCCTGGAAGAGCTTGCTGTGAGGAGAATGTTCAAATTTGTAGATAAGTTGATGGTCGTACTCCAGCATTTCCATGATTTTGGAACGCGAAGCACCCAGCAGTTCTGCCAGCTTGTCATCTGCAAATCCCTGATTGTACATCACTTCGTAAGGGCGAATATCGAAACGGGAAAAAACCACTGCCACCTTGGTGCACTTCAACACCCGGGTAGAGAAATTCCCCAGAAACTGCGCCAATTCTTTTTCGTCCAGTAACCGCCCAACCTCTCCTAAAAATTGCGCCAGTTCCTCCTCCACCGAAGAGTAATTCTTCTCGCTCTCCCGGGTCAGAAACGGTTGCATTTTTCGCAACAACCAACAGGAACCGCCATAAGCTATTAGCCAGAGGAGCATGGCTGCCAGAAAAAAGAGTGGTGTTACTCCCTTCACGAAGAAAGCAAAAAAGACACTCAAAACCGCAGAAGCCATCAGGAAAAAGACCAGCCGTTGCGCTTTCTCCTCATATTCCAACAGCCGAAACCGAAATGCTACAAAAAGAAGGACAAATCCCATAACCGGGTAGGCCAGAAAGATAAATGGATGCAGCCATCGAAATAAAGGAAATAAATGCAAACCACAGAAAGCAACCACGGTGATGGGCAACAGAATGTGAAGGACAACCAGGATATTTTTCAGACTCTGGTGAGATTTACGATACTTGCGATAAAGCGCATTCCCCACATAAAAAAAGGTAGCACAGAAATAAAACAAAAAAGTCCAGTAATAGTTTGTTAACGCAGGAAAAACAACTCCGTTACGGGTAAAAACATCCTGAAAGAACACCCCTTTTATGGCCAGGACTGCCATTAATAAACTCAGCAGAAAAGGCCAGGCGTACCGGAGCAAAATCCGGGGGAATAAAGAACCCAGAGCAAATTCCTGCACCATTAACACCAGAATAGGAGGGATAAATAGTTCCAGCACCAGGCGGGCTTTCATTATTCCCAGCACAAGGGGAGAAGCCTGTTCCTGCAATAAAAAAAGCGTGCTCAGCTCCACCAGTACCAGCAAAATGTTCAGGTAAATGAACAGGGGCACAACGAAGGAATATATTCGCTGCCGGTAGATATAGGCAAGCAACACCAGATGCAGAACAATGGTAGTGGTTAAAATAAAACCGGTAAAATGTACAGCGACACTTGTTTCCATTCCTGGTTCATCCCGGGTTTTCTACATTACGCATTCCAGCGGTGCAAAATTCTTTCTCCAACCATGGGCCAAAAAGAATGTTCGCGAAATCCCCCTCTGTAAGCAGAATCGAAAATGAGCTTCTTGTCTCGGTCCAATCCACTAAAAGAACCTCTTACCTTGTTAGTGAAGAACTCCCCATCTCGGGTGTCTCCATTTTCCGGCCAGATATTTTGCCGGTTTTTCCTGGAACATCCATTTACAGGTGCTTTTTGGCTTCTTCCCACAACCGGTCCATTTCCGAAAGGGAGGAATCGTACACCGTTTTATTTTGCCGCGAAAGTTCCCGTTCGATGTAGCGAAACCGGTCCTCGAATTTGCGAATAGTACCCCGCAATGCATCCTCGGCGTTCACTCCCTGAAAGCGAGCCAGGTTGACCAGGGAGAAGAGCAAATCTCCCAATTCTTCTTCAATCTCCGCCTGCTTTTTCTGCTGGAGCGAGTGTTCCAGTTCCTGAATCTCTTCTTTAATTTTCTCCAATACCCCCTGCACATCTTCCCAATCGAATCCCACCTGAGCAGCCTTATCCTGCAAGCGCTGGGCACGCAACAGGGCACTCAAATGCCGGGGAACCCCCTCCAGCAGCGACTCCCGATTTTCCTGCTCGACTTTAATCTGCTCCCAGTTTTCCTTTACCTCCTGGGCATCTTTCACCTGAACATTTCCAAACACATGGGGATGCCGTCGAATCAGTTTTTCGTTAATTCCGCGAATAACCTCTTCCAGCGTAAAACGATTTTCCTCCTGGGCAATTTCTGCTTGAAATACAATTTGTAAAAGCAAATCTCCCAGCTCTTTTTTCAACTCTTCCCAGTCCTGCTGATCAATGGCTTCCACCACTTCGTAGGCTTCTTCCAGCACATACTGGCGGAGGGATTCCGGGGTTTGTTTTCGATCCCAGGGACATTCCTTGCGCAACCGCTTCATAATTTCCACCAGTCGGGCAAACTCTTCTAACGCTGTCATCCGGCATCCTTTCGAATTGTAAAAATTGCAATCGAGCGGAAAGTTAATACATAAACCGGGGTAAAGAAAGCCTTTTCCGCACTCGATTGCAAAAATTACAATCTACCGGTTCCAGCTTTTTTAAAGAAAGATTGAACAGAAAAAATTTATTTGTTAAATTTTGCACAAAGTTGGACGAAATTAATATGGGAGCTTATATGGAGCGTCAAATTAATGTGAATATTCCCGGGATTCTCAAAAAATATAAAAAGATTGCTGTAGTTGGAATTTCGGACAAGCCGTATCGCGATTCGCATATTGTCGCAAAATTTATGAAGGATCATGGTTACACCATCTACCCGGTGAATCCCCGATTGACCGAGGTACTCGGGGAAAAATGCTACCCCTCATTGAAAGATATTCCCGAACCGGTGGAATTGGTGGATATCTTCCGG
>JALWDQ010000437.1:0-3854 GCA_027039625.1 Calditrichia bacterium
AAGCCCAATTTGTAGTTTGGGCCTTAAGTTCCCCGAGCTGGAAGCTCGGGGCTATATTTTACTTTGAATGACAATGAATAAATATTCCATTGACACTGCATTTTTACGCAGCCTCTTTTAGCGCCGAACCCGAACGTTCACAGAGTTTTTATCCCATGGGTACGAATAATTCGAATGTGCACCGGGAAGTTCTCTTTTTCTGTTGATGATGTTCCTGACCCCGTTGTTTTCGTTAGGTGAACCCCAAAATTTTGAATATTACGTCCGTCTTTCCTTTCTCTTGGATTCACAACCATATCGGAATCCTGTTCAGGAGAAGATAGAAAAAATTTAGCAAAATTCAAAATTATTGAAGGAAAATTGTGGGTGAAAATTGCTTTTTTTCAGTCGATTTTTTTCTTCCAAAACACGGGTCGGGGGGCGATACAATTTCTAACACGAAATAAGAACGGGAAAATGGAATATTATTTAACTTTTTTCTTATTAACCATGTTGCAACCGACGTTTGAAAAGAATTTTTCCTGAAAAACCATATTCCACGGATATTAATTGACGAAGCCAAATTCCAATGCTAAAAACAAAGCCCGGCAAAAAAGATTGCCGGGCTCAGGATGTTGATATGACAATTTTTTAACGATAGGAAAAAAGCGCTTTCACACCTTCCAGTGCCTGGGGAGCGGCTTTCTGGAAACTGCCACCCACATACTGACCGGCGTAGTCTGCCGGATTTAATTCCGGAATGCTTAAACCGGTAGCCGTATTGACCACTTCAATAAAGGCGTTGGCGACAATGGCATAACCCGCATTATTCGGATGCACGCCGTCCAGACTAAATGCGGTGCGGGCGGGATCATTGTACACATATTTTCCGCTCAACCCCGAAACCCCTTCTTCATTGATTTTAGTGAGCAGTGCATTGGCATCCATTAGCGCGACATGGAATTGCTGAGCCAGGCTGGAAATCACGCTGTTGAAATTATCCACAGCCGTTTTGATATTGGCCGTTTCTGTGGCAGTCAGGGTTAAATTGCCGGGAATGGGAATACCGGTGGGGTTCAATCCGCTGGCCTTCATTCCTGCTACAATCAGCGAAGCCTGCGCCGCGGGAATTCCATGCGCCACCAACCAGCTTGAATCCGGTACACCAATACCCTGCTGGTAGGCTGCTAACCCCGGTAGCAGCACATGAGCTACCTCTGTTTCGGCCGTAACCAGCGGGATGTACAATCCACCGCCAAAATCAACCGGTACGAACTTCTGCCCACCGGTGGTAGAATCGGGAACAGGAGCAAAAACTACCGGTACCGGATCGGTGGTGCCGGACAGCGGGGATACGGCAAAAATGGCGTCCAGCGTGTTTACGTAAGGAATGTCCGTTACGTAAGGGATATTGGCTCCTACCAGAACCGTATTGGGCAGGCGATTCCGAATCTCATTAAGCATTTCGGTGTACTGTTCGGTAAAGGTCTGGAGGTCGGTAATGTACTTAGAACTATCGGTGCCATTGACAGCCGCTCCAAGCACATCGTTATTCCCAATCCATACAAACAGCAGAGAGGGATTTAGCAGAGTGGCCTGATGTAGCATGGTCATGTTCCCTAAGGCGGGATTTCGCAAGATCATATCGTAAAAAGGATTATGAGGATTGCTGGAACTTTCGCTGGTTGTGGCTTCAATTAAATCCACAAGTTTTGCTCCTGGGACTGCCAGATTATCGTAAGGGCGCGAGAGGTTTACATTCGACAACAATCCCGGAACATCTGCTACGGAATAAGTATCGAAGCTGATCTCACCCGTGGTAGCGTCGAAAGATAGGGGAGTAGCCACCAGGGTGGGATCTTCAGTATTGCTGGTACCTACGCCGGGCGATTCAATCCAGGGCATCTGGAATTTATCTTGAATTCCCAGTTGTTTGGCGATGTAATAAGGATAAGAATGCTCCTGAAAATCCCGACGCATTCCGGCGGATTGATAACCAGCTGTTAAACTATTCCCAATGGCTACAACTTTGCGCAGGACAAGTTGATTCTTCTGAATATTTAAAGAAGGTTGAGAAGGATTCGGCGCTTCGCAACCCATGAACAGGACGAAGCCAAGTAGTATCAACAAAACAACCAATTTTTTCATGATCTATCTCCTGATTTTATTTTTTTCGATTTATTAAAACGCAACACCTATACTAAACATAAACAAATGCGCCACTGAAGAGTAAGTGCCATCGAATCCATCCCAGTTCGTACCTTTTCCATCAACCACCGTAGAACGCTCGGCAAATTTAACCAGCATGTACGCCAGATCCAGATTCACATTGCCCATTTTGTAACCCAGCCCAAAGGCAAAATCGTTCCGGTTTGCATCGGGTAACAAAGGACTCATGGATTCTACCGGTTGCGGGGTCTGGTCATAAATATAACCAGCGCGTAGTTCCAGTTGAGGACTCACCGCGTAATTTAATCCAAAGCGTACCTGATAGGAATTCTTGTACTGCTCTTCAATTTCCACATCCTCCGCTTTCTCAAAATCCAGTAAAAGGACATCGAAAACTTTCCATTTGTAGTACATATAATCCAGTTCGGCGCCTAATTGATCGGTGAACTGATAATGAAGTCCCACGGAAAAATAGGAGGGATAAGTGATGGAGGTTTTAACACCCTGGTTGATCAGACCAGCCTTCTCGGCATTATTGGCAAAGAAGTTCTGGTAATAATCGTTATTGAAAGTGAATGAAGCATCACCGTCAAAATCGTTCTTTACCTGATGACGGTACAGAAAACCGAGTGTAGCTTTTTGAATCGTATAATTCAAACCTGCCGAAAAACCCAACGCCCAACCGGAGGAGCCCTCCATCTGAGCAGTACCGACATCAGTACCGGGATGTGAATCCTCAGGGAATAAAATATGGGTTTTCAAATTAACAGTAGAATGCACCAGATCCACACCACCTCCGATGCTTAGATTTTCCATTAACTTAAAAGAAATAACCGGTGAGATGTAAAAAGATTTTAGATCGGATGATTGAGAGACCGGATTTCCGGGAAAATCATCGCCCCATTCCAATCCCAGTCCAAAAGGATTGGTGACACCGATACCCGCAGCAAATTTATCGGAGAAAGAGTAAGTAAAATACACACCGATGGGGGTGTGCCATTTCTTTTCGGCTTGATACACCGTGTTGTCGAAAATGGGAGTTGGACCAACCCATTTGACATCGGCTGTAAGCAACGTTAATCCACCATAAAACTGGGCGCCCTTCAAATTAACAATCCCGGCAGGATTGTAAAACACGGCAGAAGCATCATATCCCTGAGCTACTACAGCACCCCCCAATGCAGAAGACCGTGCCCCAAATTCGTACAGGCCAAACCCGGCTCCGTAACTTAGACTGGCTGTTAAAAACAGCACCAGCGCTACCATTAAAATATTACGCATAGGACCTCCTTAAATAAATTGAACCTTAAGTGAATTAAATTACTAAATTTAAACAATATGTAACTTGAAAGTTTAATTAATTCAGAAATTAAAATCAAGGTAAAATCGATGCAGAATTTGAGTGATGCTGAGCTTGACCAGGTGGATATTGTAGAGGGTCTTAAAATTAAAAACGACCCGTTGGTAGAGGTAATGAATGTTATATCTTTACATGGTGGTTTGGCCCGTAGGGTCTTGTGGATCGGTTCCTGGCAACAAGAAGCTACTATCAAGGCAATAGACGTGGTTGAAGCTCTTATTGAACATTGGCAGGCCTGGGGGTTGCTTGGGTATGTTCAGTTTGATAATGGCACTATTTTTCAGGGTCCCCATCACCATGCTAATGTAATTAGCCGTGTAATGCGATTATGTTTGTCGTTGAAAGT
>JALWDQ010000438.1:0-1218 GCA_027039625.1 Calditrichia bacterium
ATTCGGTCTCGTGGAAAACTGCATGAATGGGTGAGCGGACAACGCTTTCGCCAGTACCTGGTTGCCAGTTTTTTAGGAGCCACACCGGGATGTCTGGGCGCTTTCATGAATGTCTCCCTTTACATTCACGGATTTCTCTCCTTTGGCGCTCTGGTGGGAGCTATGATTGCCACTTCCGGGGACGAATCCTATGTCATGTTCGCGGAATTCCCGAAGATAGCTTTACTGCTCCATTTTATTTTATTTGTGCTCGGCATTTTCTTCAGTTTTGTCACCGATTACCTGATGAAAATATTTAAGATAGAAACCTGCCAGGAATGTCAATTGCAGGTGTACCACCCCAATGAGCATTCCGTACGGCACTACGTAACCGAACATATCTGGGAGCACATTATCAAGAAGCATTTGCTGCGGGTCTTTGTGTGGACATTTTTAGCTCTCTGGGTAGTGCAAATTGGGCTTCAATATTTCAATCTGGAACAGTTTGTGCGGGAATATCCCCAGATCATGCTTTTAAGTGCCGTGCTAATCGGTTTAATTCCCGAATCCGGTCCTCATCTTATCTTTGTGATGATGTTTAGCCAGGGAATTGTTCCTTTCAGCATTTTACTGGCCTCTTCCATGGTGCAGGATGGGCACGGATTGCTGCCCTTGCTCTCTTACACCGTTAAAGATTCCCTGCGCATTAAGCTGTTTAACGCCGTGTACGGACTGATTGTGGGCGGTCTTGTTATGGTAGCAGGATTTTAATTTTATATTTACCGTCCATTTTGCAAGATAAAACATTTAATAGGCGCGTAGCGCTGAAGCAATCTCGAACTTTCCTTTTGCAAAAGAATTCCCGGGATGGCAAAATGTTTTCTTGCTGAGGTAGGAGATGGCTTCGCTCCGCTTGGAATGACAGGGGGCGATGTTTCTGTCATTCTGAACCCCCGCCACAGGCGGGGTGAAGAATCTCATCATTTGAATTTAAAACGACAACCTTTACGCTCTTCGCGCCTCCATTGCATTCTTTGCGGTTAAATAAGATTAACCGCAGAGTACGCAGAGAATGCGCAAAGGACGCAATGAAAAAGAAATTCTAAATAACAAATCTCAAATAACAAATTCCAAAAAATAACCAAAATCAGAAATATTTTTCGTTGCGTACGTTGCGCCCGCTGCGGTTAATTTTTTGCATTTAAACATTCAAAAATCTTTGCGCTCTTCGCGCCTGCG
>JALWDQ010000439.1:0-1218 GCA_027039625.1 Calditrichia bacterium
ATTTCAATGCTCCAACACCGCTGATGATTTCGATCAGCTCTGTCGTAATAGATTCCTGTCGCGCTTTGTTGTAAGCCACCGTCAGTTCGTTGACACGCTCGGATGCGTTGTTCGTGGCGTTGTCCATCGCCTGCATACGTGCACTGTGCTCAGCAGCGAGCGAATCGAGAAGTCCGTAATACATGCTGTACTCCGCATATTTGCGCAGCAGTGTATTGAGAAGCGCTTCCTGCTCCTCCGGTTCATACTCTATCGTCGATTTCAACTCCCGCGGCTCGACCGTCGAGATGTCCACCGGCATAAGCTGCAGGACCCGCTGCTCCTGTGTCAGCATATTTTTGAATCCATTGTAGATGAGGATGACTCTGTCTGTCTTCCCACTCGCGAAATCCATCAGGGAACGATCCATGAACTCCGCCGCCTTCTTGTAATCGGGAGAAGCGCTCAGACCGATGACTTCATCCGTCATGTCTATACCGTTGTATTTGAGAAAGTCGATCGCTTTCCGGCCGACGACACGAAGTCGTACAGCCACCTTTTTCTCTTTGTACTCTTTCAGCATCTTCAGCGTCGTCTTCAGTGTCGTGATGTTGAAGCCGCCACACAGTCCTTTATCGGCTGTGATGACGATTATATCCACGGTGCGTACCGGCAGATCGACCTGAACGAAGCGACTCTCCGCACCACCTACTTTGCTCGTATTGATCTCGTAGGCGATTTCACTGACGAGTTCGTCGAGCTTCTGGGCATAGTTGCGGGAACGCTTCGCCAGCTCTTCGGCACGTTTCAGCTTCGCCTGCGAGACGAGTTTCATCGCGCGGGTCGTCTTCTGCGTACCTTTGACGCTGTTGATCTGTATTTTGATCTCTTTCAAATTTGCCATCGTTGATCCTTAACTGTCAGGCACTGAACGAATTTTTAAATTCTTCCAACGCCTTCTTCATCAACTCTTCGACCTCTTCGTCGACTTTCTTCTTCTCGCGAAGCTGTTCAAAGACTTCGCCGAAATTCGCTTCAACAAACGGATAGAGCTCCGCCTCGAACTTCGTCACGGCTTCGACGGGAATGTCGTCGAGATAGCCGTTGGCACCTGCATAGATGATAAGAATCTGTTTCTCGACCGGAAGCGGCGAATAGGGAGGCTGCTTCAGGATTTCGACCATGCGTGCACCGCGTTCCAGCTGGGCACGCGTCGCTTCGTCGAGGTCACTGGCGAAC
>JALWDQ010000440.1:0-1217 GCA_027039625.1 Calditrichia bacterium
AAGCATCCATCTTTACCTCTACGATTTGCAGAAGGAATTAGCGGTCAAATTGGGGAAGGAATCCCGCACGAAAAAAAGTGACGATCTTTTCGATATCATTGATGTGCAAACGCTGGGTAAAAACGAAGTGACCAACCAGTTAAGCTGGTTTTACCGGCGAGATAAAAAACGGATTTATTTCGATTTCATTCATTCCCCCCGGCGGGGCATCTTCCAGCTTTACCGCGGATTTCTCCGCTCCGGGCGGGATAACCTGCGCCGTTTTGCCAACCAGCCCATCGACAATTCCCGCATGTTCGAAAAATATCAGGGACTGGAGAAATTCTCGCTTATCTCTTATCCCTCTTACGGGCACACCTTGTTGCGAAAAAAATTGCCAAAGGTGGTGCTGACCATCGACAAGGATCTCTACCTCTTTGCCCATCAACCGTACGATCCGCCTACAAAAATTACCAGTCCCGGCCTGCTGTATGCGGACATTGTGGGGAAGTTCTCTCCGGACGACCGTTCCATTGTCTTTTCGCGGGAAGGAGGCGACCGGTGTAACATCTTTCGGGTGGATTGGACACCGGAAGGTGGCTGGGGCGAACCCTATCCCATTGTGCAGAGTAGCGGAATCGACATCTCTCCGGAGTGGTCTGCTGATGGGAGCAAAATCGCCTATTATTCCGACGAAGGGCATCCCCGGGTGTTCAGCATCTGGTTGTACGATGTTGCCACGGGTAAAACCCGGGAGCTCATCAAGAACGTGCGGCGCAACAACGACCGCCACAAAGGACCCAACTGGGTGGATAGCCGGGGACTGCTTTACGTGAAAATTAGTTTGAGCAACCGCACGCCCATCATGTATTACGATTTGCAAACGGGCCAGGAAATTATGCTGAATACCAACACCGCCAGCAACGAAGACCTGGATGTCCTCCCCCGGGACAATGGAGAATATCTGGTGGCATTTACTTCCCGGGGAGACATTAACACCGGGGACGATCTGATCTGGACAAAGGTTTACCTGATGACAATCAAAATTCAACCATAAAGGAACGAGGTTTCTCATGAGACGCGTGCTCCTGATTTTAATTTTGCTTACTGGAGCTTCCCTCTGGGCACAGAGCATTTCGCTCTCCCAATCCCGATGGGTGAACCCCACTTTTCCCCTCACGGTTACCGGAAGCTATTCCCTTGCGGCTGGCGATAGCCTGCTTGCCATTGAGTGGAAA
>JALWDQ010000441.1:0-1216 GCA_027039625.1 Calditrichia bacterium
GGTGATTTCCGATCTGGACAAAAAGCCGGAGCAGTTAATTATTGAAGTAAAGTTAGTGGAAACGTTATTGGGTGGTGAGCGCCAGGTGGGATTTAACTGGCCGAAAAAGGTAACGGCTACCATGACAGGCGGTGAAGTGACCGCGCCTATTACCAAAAGCACCAGTGGTGCCCAGCAACAGCGGCGCCTCTCCGGGTGGTACCAGTTCCCGGAAGTGAATCCCAATTTAACCCTGGGTGTGCTTACCGTAGATGAACTGGAAGCAACCCTTTCGCTGCTGGCACAGGATAACAATAGCCGTCTGGTTTCTTCTCCTAAAATTGCCACGATCAATAATCACAAAGCGGTAATCGATGTGGGAACTACAATTCCGGTTCCGCAGGTTTCCCGGGGAGTAGGAGGTGACCTGATCTCTTACCAGGAGAAACAGGTAAGTATGAAGCTGGAAGTGATTCCTCGCATCAACGAAGATAATGTAATTACCCTGACGGTGCATCCTTTGCTGGAAGAAATCATCGGGTACACCGGGCCAGCGGACTATCCTCAGCCCATTACCTCTCGTCGGGAAGTAACTACCAATGTAACTGTTCGTGAGGGGGAAAGTATTGCCATTGGAGGGCTGATCAAAGAGAGCAAAAAGAAAATTGTGGATAAAATCTGGTTGTTGGGAGACATCCCGTTGCTGGGATATTTTTTCCGGCATACCACTACCAAAACAGAAAAATCGGATTTACTGATTTTCATTACCCCGAAAATTCTAAGGGATACGGATGTTAAGTAACGGAGCTGCGATGAAATCCGATATTATACGGGACATTCTGGAATTTGCCGTTCATAACAATGCTTCTGATGTGCATTTTAGTAGCAATGCGCAGCCGGTGTTGCGGATTATGGGGGAAATTAAGAAAGTGGATATCGAGCCAATCCCTCACAATGTCTTGTACGAACACCTGATGATGGTGCTGAACGAAGAGCAGCGGCGGCGTTTTAATGAGCAGCACGAGGTGGATCTGGCTGTTTCCATCGAGGGAATGGCGCGCTTTCGGGTAAATATTTACGAACATGTGGAAGGAATTGCGGGTGCTTTTCGCATCTTTCCGCCCAAAATCCGCTCGCTGGATGAGCTGAACATGCCCACGGTGCTGAAGAAATTAATTCAATTCAAAAAAGGGATTATTCTGGTGACGGGACCGGCAGGAAGCGGAAAATCGACGAC
>JALWDQ010000442.1:0-3843 GCA_027039625.1 Calditrichia bacterium
GAACGGAAGATCATGTGCACATGCTTGTAATACTTCCCAGAACATTATCAGTTGCCGAAGCAATTCAAAAGATTAAGGGAAATACCTCGAATTGGATTCATAAGAGTTTTCCACTTCTGGAAAAATTCAACTGGCAGAATGGTTATGGGGTATTTAGTGTGAGTTATTCGAAAATAGGGGATGTACGGCGTTATATTGAAAATCAACGTGAACATCATCGGAAAAAGACATTTCAGGAAGAATTCATTGAATTTCTAAAAAAACATGGAATTGAATATGATGAGAGGTATTTATGGGATTGATCTGTTGTCCCTACGGGACTTGGTGGTTTTGATTTGACCTGTTTTCCCATGGTTGAAACCATGGGCTAAAATCTGGTCGCCCCCTGTAAAACGGGGCTTTTCGACCTTTGGGCTTGGGATTTGGTATTTGAGGTTTGGACGTTTAAAATGAGCTTGCGTAGCAAGCGCTAGATGTTAGCCCACGAATTCATTCGTGGGAACGTAGGGAAACGAAAAAATTTAAGTCCCGGAGGGACGACAGAAAATTTGAAATTTGAGGGAAATAGATTTGAAGTATTTGAATCTGTGTAATTTGTTTTTTGGTGCTTGGAATTTCTTTGGATTTTGGTTCTTGTGATTTGGAATTTCCTTGGAATTTGTGGTTTGTTTTTTGGAATTTCTTCGAGATTTGTAGTTTGTGATTTGGAATTTAACCAGAGGAACCATGATGAAACTATGCCATCTTTCCGTCTTACTCATAACCATATTCATAGTAATTTCTTTTTCCCCTGCCCAGGATGGTCTCATTCCTGCTTTTCCCCTGAAAAGCAGCGACATTACCCTGCAGCGCCTGGCTCGTCCGGGAACACCTTTCGACAAGGTGGGACGTAAATTCGCCATTCTGGGGGACGAAAGCGGTGCTTTCGAAGCCTGGGCTTATCCTCTGAAACTGCTGCGCAATTTCGAATTCTCCTTCTTCGTGCGGGAATCCACTCGCCCCATCTACGGACGGGACATCGTGCGCACCATCTCCGTCACTCCCGCTGCGACCGTGCTCACCTACACCTACCAATCCTTTACCGTTAAGGCTATCTACATCACCCCGGTGGAAGAACCCGGTGCCATGATTTTGCTCTCTGTGGATTCCGATCATCCCCTGACCATCGTGTGCGGATTTCTGCCGGTGCTGCAACCCATGTGGCCCGCGGGTCTGGGCGGACAATACGCTTACTGGCACAACCGCCTGAAAGCCTACGTCATTTCCGAATCCACCGGCCACAACCACGGACTGGTGGGTTCACCGGCTGCGGAAGGCATTTCTTACACTCCCGCTCACATGCTGTCGGACACCCCCAACGAATTCAAAATCGTGGTGCGCGATCCCCGGGCGGTGCGGGACAAATACATTCCCATTTACCTGGCCGGGGGAAAAGGGGAGTGGAAAGCAGTGGAAGCGGTGTACCAGCGGCTGCAGGAAAATCCGGAGGAGCTGTACCACCGCACCGTGGAGCATTACCGGAAACTGCGGGAGAACACCCTGCGGGTTCACACCCCCGATACGCTGCTGAACCTGGCCTTCGAATGGGCAAAGATTTCCTACGACAATCTGCTGGTGGAGAATCCCGATCTGGGTCGGGGATTGGTGGCGGGATTGGGTGCTTCTGGAACGGGAGGACGTCCCGGTTTTGGCTGGTTTTTTGGGGGCGATGCTTACATCAACTCCTTTAGCCTGAATGCCCTGGGAGCCTACCAAACCGTGCGGGATGCCCTGGCCTTCACCCAAAAATGGCAGCGCAAGGACGGTAAGATGGCACACGAGCTTTCCCAGGCCGCCGGGTACATCGACTGGTGGAACGACTACCATTACGGCTACATCCACGGGGATACCACCCCATTTTACCTGGTAGCCATGTACGACTACTACCGCAGTACCGGCGATCTGGAATTTGTAAAGCAGAGCTGGGAATCACTGAGAAAAGCTTACCGCTGGTGCCTCTCCACCGATGCCAACGGCGACGGGTTAATGGATAATCGCCAGGCGGGGCTGGGTGCTTCGGAGTACGGGGATTTCACCGGGGTGGAAACGGACGTTTACCTGGGTGCCGTCTGGACGCGTGCCAATCTGGGGATGGGGGTGCTGGCCGAAGCGGTGGGCGACGGCAAACTGGCCCGCCAGGCCCGGAAGAACTACCAGCGTGCCCGGGAGGCTTTCCGGACAAAATTCTGGAATCCCCGGCAGGGGGTGTACGCTTACGCCTTTAACTCCAGCGGGCAGCAGGTGGAGGAAATTTCTCCCTGGTGCACGGTGGGTCTCATGTGGCAACTGGGGGAAGCGGAACCGACCCGGCAAACGCTGGAACGGCTGAGCCGCGCTGATGTGTTTACCGATTGGGGCGTGCGGATGATTTCCACCGAAAGCAAATATTTCCAGCCCCTGAATTACAATTACGGTGCGGTGTGGCCCTTTGTGGGGAGCTGGGCGGCTACGGCGTTTTTCAAGAACGGTTTTCCCCTGCAGGGCAGCCAGTTGTTGAGTGCCAACGTTCAGCATACGTTTGACAATTCTCTGGGAAATGTGACCGAAGTATTTTCCGGGGCGCGGGACATCTGGCCGCAGGAGGCGGTGAGTCACCAGGGATTTTCCACCGCCGGGGTGGTGCTCCCCTTCGTGCGCGGCATGCTGGGTCTGGAAGGCGATGTCAGCAAGCGACAACTGGTTTTCCAGCCGCAGTTTCCCGCGGATTGGCCGCAGGTGAGGGTGGAAAATTGCCGGGTGGGGCCGGTGGTCGCCGATTTGACCTACACCCGCCAGGACAGTCTGATTCGACTGAAGGTTCAGGCACGGCAGGCAAAGGGATACCGGTTGGTTTTCGCTCCGGGATTGTTTGTTGGGAGTACGGTTCAGTCGGTTCTGGTGAATGGGAATCGGGCGGAATTTCACCTCAAGCGCCGGGGTTATCTGATTTTTCCGGAAGTGGCCTTTCCTCTGCAGGAAGGGGAGAACCGGGTGGAGATTCGCTTCCGTCCCACGGTGGAAGTGCTGCCGCTCCGGCAGAAGAATGAGGTGGGACAGCGGAACCGCGGCCTGAAGATTGTCTCCCTGCAACGGGAAGCCGATCGCCTGACACTGCAGGTGCAGGGATTAGCCGGTGCTTCCTATGAATTGCGCCTCACCCATCCCGAACAGATTACCCGGGTTCAGGGAGCACGGCTAAAAGGGGAACGGTTGGTCATCGAATTTCCCGCCGGGGAAAAGGGAAGTTTTCTGGAAACCAATATCAAGATATGGGTAAATCCCAAATGACAAATCCCAAATAACAAATAATAAATCCCAAATAACAAATAACAAATAACAAATAACAAAGAGGAGAAAACCACAGAGGACACAGAAGACACTGATTTAATTAAGAATTATGAATTTTTAATTTTGTATTATTGGTAATTGTGCATATTAGAGCAATTCGGTGCTTTTGAATATAATTATTTTTTTGACAGGATAGACAGGATTAACACGAAAATATTTTAAAATTATTAATTCAAAATTCAAAATTATCATTTCATCCTGTGTATCCTGTCCGCTCACGGAGCCCGTATCGGGCAGGATGCTTCGCATAAATCCTGTCTAAAAATCGGTGAATCTTGTCAAAGATTTGGAATTTGTAATTTGTGATTTGGAATTTCCTTGTATTTTGTTATTTGGTGCTTGGAATTTATTTGGATTTTGGTGCTTGTGATTTGTGATTTATTTGGTTATTGGAATTTCACAATCTGTCGTCCCTGCGGGACTTAATGGTTTTGATTTGAATCTGGTTTCCCATGGCTGAAGACCATGGGCTAAAAT
>JALWDQ010000443.1:0-12128 GCA_027039625.1 Calditrichia bacterium
CACCCTCCCCGGCATCACGAAAGATATGATGATTCGCACCATGAGTGCCGATTATCATCGCATTGCGGAATTAACCTACAAAATCACCGAAATTCTGGATGCCGGTGAAGTGGCTTACCTCACCACACCATTCGGGACGGATATCACCATTCCCATCAAAGGGATCAAGGCCATTCCTTCCACGGGATTGATTACCAAACCGGGTAGCTACGGCAACCTGCCCTCCGGGGAATCGTACCTGATGCCGGAAGAAGGGAAATCCAGCGGTATTTTTGTGGTGGATGGTTCCATGGCGGGAATCGGATTGATCAAAGACCAGCCGGTGAAAATCCGGGTAGAAAACGGATATGCGGTGGAAATAACCGGCGGTCGGGAAGCGGAAATGCTGAAAGAGATGATTGCTCGAGTCGGCGAACAGGCGAAAAATCTGGCGGAATTGGGAGTGGGCACCAACTACATGGCGCAAATCACCGGCGAAATTCTAGAGGATGAGAAGGTGGCAGGAACGGTACATCTGGCACTGGGGAATAACGTTTCCATGGGCGGTACGGTAAATGTGGGCTTCCATGTGGATGGCATCATGACCCGCCCCACCCTGCGCGTGGACGACACCCTGATTCTGCAAGATGGGAAACTACTTATCTCCTGAAAAAACAATTGATTAATTAAAATTTTGAAATTAATTTAATTCGGGCATATTCGCACAATCAGAGGTTGCTATTCCAAATAATTTTTAGACAGGATAAACCGGATGGACAGGATTTTTGCAACCACAAAGAGAGAACGCAGAAATCACTGAAATTACAGGGGAAACAAAACTCCTGTCACATACTAATCCTATAGAAAATCAAAAAAACATTGAAGATATTGAAAAGACCGTCTCGAAGTAACAGGACAGAGCTCGTCCGCTCATCACGTAAGTATCCATTTGGATATTTGAAAATATGAGTTATTCGAAGAATGCTGTGGAAGATCTGTGGTCATAGTAAGAGATTGCTTCAGTCGCTACGCTTCCTCGCAATGACAGGGGCACGGTATTGAAGTTCTTTGAATGTTAAAGAAATTGAATGAAAATGAAATTCCCTTTCGAACCCATGCTGTAAACATCATTTGGTAGGATAATTAAAAAATCCCCGGATTTAGCCATCTCCGGGGATTTTTACGAAAGAAATATTTTTCGATAATCATCAGGCCTTTTCGTCCACCATATGGATTAAAATTTCGGCCTGCATTTTGTAGGTACTATGCTGGTAATTATACACCAGTTCTTGCGCCAGCTCGCGCGCTTTCTGATATTCCCCCGCATCGTAATAGGCCGAGGCAGCACTATACAAATAAGAGGGAGTCATGGGATTGTCTTTACTCACCCGCGCTGCCTTCTCGTAATAACGTGCTGCTTCTGCCGGATTCTTTTCCCACATCAAACAATCGGCATAACCCGCCATGGCAGCTGCCGTGAGCAAATCATCATCCGCGTAATCTTCAAAATATTTTTTGAAATAGGTTTTGGCATTGGTGGTATCGTTCCGTTCCCAATACAACTTGGCCAATAAGAAACATCCGTCCCCGGCTGCTCGGGTTCCTTCGTATTCATCGACCAGTTGTTTCAGAACCTCTTCGGCATGCTGTAAATTCCCGGTAGTCTGCGCAATTTGCGCTTCACCCAGCAAAGCATTCGCTTGAATATTGGCATTGTGTTTCGACCGCACGTAAAGCGTGATCAACACAATCAGCACCAGAATCGCAATACTAATCTGGGCAATTAACCGGGTATGGGTCTCAATGTAATCCTTCGCCTTCAGCGTAAAAATGACAAACTTATCCTGTTTCAGTTCTTTCTTGGTAATCTTCACCTTTTTTTTCGGTTTTAACATGCGACGTCTCCTGTTTTATCTGCTTTTCTTCACCGTGCCCCAGACAGGATTCGAACCTGTGACCTCCGGATTAGGAATCCGATGCTCTATCCTGCTGAGCTACTGGGGCCAATTTGAGCGGAAAAATTTAACCGTTTGATGGTTTGTTTGCAATAATTAAAAAATAATTGCCGCTCTCTCCCGAGCTCCTTCACCATTTCTTCATGAATTTTTTATTATACCTGAATCCGAGAGGTTATTTTTCTAACTCTTTAATAACCAATGAACTACACATAGAAAAAAATCACCAATTTGATGAAAAAATGTTTTAACCTTTTCAATTAATGCTTATATTCCCATGAAGGAAAAAAGCGAGCAAAAATTATCAAACAGGTAGATGTTTACCAGAATTAGTTTAAAATATGCATTTCTGTCAGGAAAAAAGAAAAATTCAGCATAATTAGAAATTGCGTCATTAATGAATTTTAATCAAGGCAGAAAAATCGGGAAAAATGTTCATTTTAACAAAGATTTCACGGATTCAGGTAGATTCTAAATAGTATAAATATCACGAGTTTGTAGTAGGAGGAATCGTGAAAACTTATTCAATTCCTTTGCTGATTTTATCATATTTTTCAATAATTTTTGGAAATCAACTGGATTCATTAACAGTTCAACAGGCTGTTGCATTTGCCATTGAACATAATCCCTCCTTAAATCAGCTCCGACAACAAATAAAAATGGCAGAAGCCGTTCGCTGGGAAACACCTGGTATCGGTACTCCTACTATTAGTTGGTACAAAGAAGGTATCCCCATTAACAGTACTCCAATTTTTCCATCGTTCCAGGAAAAAGGTTGGCGCTTGTCTCAACCCATTGATTTTCCGTTGACATCTTTTTTTCGATATCAAACTGCTCATACTCGAGTAAAAGCTATGCGTCTGAGGTACGAATCAAAAATCCGGGAATTAAGAGCACAGGTAAAAAGAGATTATGCCCGTGTGGCTTACTACCTGGAACTTTCCCAGCTTAGCCAACGAATGGTTGAAATTGCTGAAGCATTTAAGAACACCGTAAAAGCGCGCCTGGATGCCGGGGAAGCCAGCGAATTAGAATTGTTAAATGCTGAAATCCGTAATCAGGAGGCTAAAAATCAATTACTGGATGCCCACTGGCAATACGATAAAGCACGTTACCAGCTGTTCAATACCATAGGATTAGATCCTGATAACCAGAGTTATCATATTGTATTTCTGGATAGTCTTCGCTACACAGAAGTTCAAATTACCCAGGAAGAGGTTCTGGAAAAACTGGCCCAGCTTCCTGATATTCAAGCTGCTCGGTTGTTTCATCGGGCTGCTCAATTCGGTGTGAGGGCAGCATGGAGTAGCTTATTACCCAATGTAAACCTCGTGTATTATCGGCAGGATTATGGAGAGGGTTTAAATTTTTACGGATGGGAAGTAAATTTTTCTCTTCCCCTGGATTTTCTATTTCAACAAAAGCCCAAAATTCAGCAGGCCAGAGCCAATGTGCGTTTCAAGTTCTGGGAATACGAAAAACAATTACTAAACTGGAAGAAACAGGCAGAATATGTGTGGCACCAGTATGCCACAGCCAGGCAAAAACTCCAACCATACCACACTGAAATCCGGGCAAAAAGCCGGAAACTCCTACAGCTTACTTTAAAAGGATATCAAATGGGCGAAATAGATTATCTTTCTCTGCTGGAAGCTCAACGAGTATATTTACAAACAGAACAACATTATTTTACCACACTTTTTGATTACTCTTTGAGTGTCATTCAAATGGAAACATTTTTAGGCAAAGAATTAATTTTTATTTCACAGGAGTAATGTCGATGCGCAACATATGTCAAATATTTGTTTTCGTTCCTTTTTTATTTTTCGTAATGCTTTGGAGTTGCGGAAAGCAAAAGTCTTATTCTGCTTCAGAGCAAATACCGTTACCACCCAGCCTTCGATTGGAGCAGACGGATCACGTCCAGTTTGTATCTCTGGATTCTTCCCTTGCCCGTCGAATAGGAATTCGCACGGAGACCATTCAAAAAAGAATTCACACCATGCGTTTTCCCGTCCCGGCTATTGTTGAACCCGACCCGGATCACTATTTCATTGTTAGTAGTCCCATCGAAGGTCGGGTGATTGAAATTGCTCATTTTGAAGGAGATTCTGTAAAAAAAGGGCAGGTACTATTTAGAATTCAAAGTGTTATTTTTGCCAATCAACTGGCGGAATTGATGCAAAGTGAAGCTGACTTAAAATATTATCACAATGCTTACAATCGCCTGAAAATTTTAGCCAGACAAAAAATTACCACAGAAAAGGCATTACAGAAAGCTGAAGCAGAATACCTTCGTGCAGTGGCTTTAAACCAGGCTGCGCGAGCAAAAATCCGTGCGCTGGGAATCCCAGAAGAGCAAATTCCACAGATTCTTGACCGAAGCAGTAAAGAGCCTTATTTACCAATTTATGCACCGACATCCGGTGTGATTACTAGCCTCCACATTCAACAGGGACAGCCTATTACATCGGAAGAGCAATTATGCTCTGTAACTGATTTCTCTCAACTTCGGGTAGCAGGCTTTATATCGCCCGATGAACTAGCTCTGGTTTCTGTGGGGGACACAGTGGAAATTTGCCAGAAATCAGCAGCCAGCCTGGCAATAAGAGGGACGATTCATTCCATAAATCCTTCACTGGAGCCATTGCACAAATCCATTGTTGTATATGTAAAAATTACTCCTCGTAACAACTGGCCACTTCCTGGGCAGAATCTTCGCATGAATATATTTGCCCGCACACAACAACCAGTTATTGCAATTCCTTTGAATGCTGTAGAATTCGAAAAAGACAATCCTTTTGTATTTATAAAACATTCTCCGGTACGGTATGAAAAAAGACCTATTCGGATTCAACGCATCGTGGGCACAAAAGTTATTGTGGCATCTGGTCTTACGGAAGGTGAAACTATTGCCATTAACCAAATTTTTACCCTGAAAGCCTTGAGTCGATTTGAAGAATTTGCTGAAGAATAAAATGTTTTATCAATAACCGCATAATCGTTTCTGGAGTTCGTATGTTAAATAAATTTGTCGATTTTAGTTTACGTCAAAAATTTGTAGCCATTTCTTTGACGCTTCTGGTCGCCTTTGGTGGGTTTCAAGCTTTACAACACATACCAATCAATTCTTTACCAGACGTAACCCCGGTGCAGGTGCTGGTCATTACCAAAGCAGGACGGTATTCCCCTTATGATGTTGAAAGATTGGTGAGCTTCCCTATCGAAAATGCTATGAATGGTCTTCCCAGGGTTAAGCAAGTTCGTTCCATCTCCCAGTTTGGTCTTTCCGCTGTAACAATTGAATTCGAAGAAGGAACAGATATATATTTTGCTCGCCAAATCGTTAGCCAGCGGTTACAAGGCATCACCGACGAACTACCTGAAGGTGTTTCTCTACCTCAATTGGGACCAATTTCCACCGCTCTGGGAGAAATTTACCAATATGTGGTTAAGGGAGAGGGATATTCTCTTACGGATTTACGAACTATTCAGGATTGGATTATTGCCCCTCAATTAAAAACCATCAAAGGAGTAACAGAAATAAATTCCTTTGGCGGTTTTGTAAAACAGTACGAAGTCACTGTTTCTCCCGGAAAACTGCGATCTTATAAAATTGGCTTAAAACAGGTAATGGATGCAATTGCAGCTAATAATTCGGTAGCGGGAGGAAATTACCTGGAACATAACCGCGAACAATACATTATACGGGGGTTCGGGCAAATTCGAAATATTGATGATATTAACAAAATCATTGTCACCTATATTGAAGGGAAACCGGTATTTATCCGCGATGTTGCAACGGTTAGTATCGGACGACAAATTCGTCAGGGTGCTGTAACCCAAGATGGTAAAGGGGAAGTGGTTACCGGCATTGTAATGATGCTTCGCGGGGGAAATGGCCGGGAGGTGATTAAAAATATTGAGAAAAAAATTGCAGAGGTAAATAAAAGTCTACCAGAAGGAGTACGAATTGAAAAATTTTATGATCAGTCCGATCTGGTAGAACGTACTACCCACACCCTTACTACCAATTTAATTGAGGGTGGCTTTTTCGTGATCGCAGTACTTTTATTTTTACTCGGAGAAATCAAAGGTGCTCTGGTAGTGGCTTCAGTTATCCCTCTTTCCATGCTATTTGCATTTATTGGCATGCGATATTTTGGACTGGCAGCGAACCTGATGAGTCTGGGGGCTATTGATTTTGGTATGGTGGTAGATGGTTCTGTTGTAATGGTAGAAAATATTGTGCATAAAATTCAGGAACGAAAAAAAAACGAATCGTTAATTTTCATAATTCGCAAAGCTGCCCATGAAGTATCCCGTCCCATCTTTTTTGGGGTATTGATTATTCTGATGGTGTACGTTCCTATTATCACTTTTAAAGGTATGGAAGGTATTTTATATCGACCTATGGCTATTACGGTAGCTACAGCAGTATTTGGTTCCCTGATACTGGCCTTGGTTTATGTTCCAGCCATTTCGGCTATCGTTTTTCGAAAAGGTATTAAAGTTCGACGAAATTATGTAATGGAATTCTTAATTCCACGTTACCGTAAATTTCTGGAAAAGAATCTGGATCGTCGGGTAAAAATTTTGGCACCAGCAGTGGTTATTTTTGTACTCTCGGTGATTATGCTTCTGAACATGGGAACTGAATTTTTACCGGAACTGGATGAGGGCTCCATTTTAATTGAAGAAGTACGCATGCCCAGTGTAACTCTGGAAGAATCCGTCGCTAATGCTAACTGGCTTGCTGGTCAATTAATCAAAAATATCCCTGAAATTAAAACCGTGGTTCCCAAAACAGGTCGTTCCGATTTAGCCAACGATTGGATGGGAGTCCACCAGACAGACGTCTGGGTTATTTTAAAGCCCCGGAAAGAATGGCGTCCTGGCATTGAAAAGGAAGATATTATTGAAATGATTAAACCTTATCTGGAAGTGGAACCGGGGCTCTCTTACAACTTTACCCAACCCATCGCTATGCGAGTGGATGAACTCACAAGCGGCGTAAAATCCGACATTGCAGTAAAGATTTTTGGAGAAGATCTGGAAGAATTGGATCGCATTGGGCGCCAAATTATGCATCTATTACCACAACTATCGGGAACAGATAATTACTATCTGGAGCATGTAAGTGGGCAACCTTACCTCACTATCACAGTAGATCGGGAAGCCGCTGCCGCCTTTGGTTTAAATGCAGACGATGTACAGCGGGTTATTGAAGTGGGTATTGGAGGTATGCCAGTAACCGAAGTTTTCGAAGGACAACGCCGGTTTGATGCAGTGGTGAAATTCCCCGATAACTTGCGCAACAGTTTGTCTATGATTGAACATGTTCCGGTACATCTACCAGATGGTGGTTTTATCCCCTTAAAACGGGTGGCACGGATTGAAGCCGGTGAGGGTCCACGTGAGATTGCACGGGAAAACGGATGGCGTCGTCTGGTTGTAGGTATCAATATTAAAGGCATTGATATTGGAACGTATGTTGCAAATTTAAAAGAAGCCATTGACCGAAATGTTAAAATGCCCCCGGGGTATTTTCTGGAATACGGGGGGACATTTGAGAACCAACAGCGAGCTATGAAACATTTAATGGTTGTAGTACCGCTTTCTCTGTTTATCATATTTGGGTTACTTTATGTTATGTTTGGAGAACTCCGTTATGCGCTATTGATTTTGATTAATCTGCCATTTGCTCTAACTGGGGGTGTTTTTTTGTTGTATTTTCGGGGATTGTATTTATCGGTATCAGCCAGTATTGGATTTGTTGCCCTTTTTGGTGTTGCAGTATTAAATGGGATTGTAATGATTGCCCACCTAAATTCGTTGCGGCAAAAGGGTTACAAACTAAGGGATGCTACTATTGTAGGGGCTACAGACAGATTGCGGCCGGTGCTTATGACTGCTCTGGTGGCCAGTCTGGGATTTATCCCCATGGCATTTAATACCGGTCCGGGCTCTGAGGTACAGCGGCCGCTGGCTACAGTGGTTATTGGGGGATTGATTACTGCCAGTTTGTTAACACTACTGGTACTCCCTACTATTTACAATTGGGTAGAACGAGAAGACAGAATCCCAAAAGATCAAGAATCTATGGAATTTTGATGAGTAGAGAAAATTTTCATTATTTCCTAATCCAGGAAAACAATGAAATAATTTGATTTACTAACTATACAAAATCTCAAAATTCCAGAAGCAGCGCCAGGTGAATAAAAATTTTTTCAAAATCCCGTTAATCCTGTAAATCCTGTTAAAACATTCTTTAAAATAATCATCCCGTCCCAGATGGGACGGGCTTGCGGGCTGATAAGATAAACCCAATTCCCACAAACAAGTTTGTGGGTTATTCGCATACCGTCCCTTTCGGGACGGCTTGATTGGTACTTCTCCAGAGGATTGTTATTAGTCGGGCGTTTCCATAAATGTAAAAATTCTAATTTTTTTCTGCATTTCATCAATAATATACTTTTTATGATGGTGTATTTTCAAATATATTCATTTTTCGTTTTACATTTTCATTTGTTACACAGCATATTTCCCATACACTCGCCTGCTTTTGAAATTTAAGATATCGCCTTATTCGGTACCAACAATGCCTCAGTTGCAATTGTTGGATATTGAAATCCGGAATTTATAATTTGATATTTGTTGTTTGTCGTCCGGAATTCGTTCTTTGGAAATTGGAAACTATTTTTCAGCAATTCCCCGGTGCCCAACATCTTAGGGGTAACCGTTGCGCACCGGGGAAAGCCATCGTATTAGATACCACGGATGTGGTTAATTTTTGGATTCTACCTAATACTACTTTAAAAACCTCTTATTCAATTACTTTTTCCAATTCCTTACCCAACTTGCGTGCCATCAACGAAACCCAGATTAATTGCCAGCCATTAAGCACCAGCTCAATCGAAACCAGTAAGCCAATTACCCAGATGCTGGAAAGGGGCCAGTGAACGATGATATAAAATCCCAAATACACGGTAATAAGTCCCAGTAACGCGTGCCAGAACCAGCGCCAACCGTGACGGGCTAAAAAGATTGCCAATCCCAACCGAAAGGTTCCAATGGTTATGAACAACGCTCCTAACAGAATCGTAAATGCGGAAGCTCCCTGAACCGGGTTAAGAAAAATAAGCACTCCTCCAATCACATATAACAGTGCAAATACCAGGTGTGGAATACGACCGCTCCAACTTGTTTCTTTCTCGCCAAACCAGTGAATAAACTGGAGAACTCCCGCCAGAAACATTAAAATACCAAATAGAATAACAGTTGAGATGGTGACCCATCCGGCGAATATTAATCCGAATGCTCCAATGACCACATCAAATATTCCCAGAATTAACAGCCATTTCCACCTCCGTGGAAATTCCTCAATAATAACCTGTACATGATTAACCATAACAATTCCTCCTTTTTTTTGCTGATTTTTTCACAAACTTCGTACCAAAAAATACAATTTTCACAAATCTTTTTTAAAAAAGACCTTTGTTAAAAGCCATAATTTCATTATTTCCAATAGGATATTATCTACACATTTTTCGACTAAAATTTTTCGGGCTGAAATAAAAATTCGGGGAAGTTTTAAGCAAAATAGTCGTTGTGGCAGAAACATTTGCCGATATGACAGAAGTCCCCAATTACTCCGACAATCCCGGAACGAAGTTCCATATTTTTAAAAATGGAAAAATTGGATGCTTCCTTTAATATAGTAGAAGAGCAATCCAGGCTGTTAGATTTGAACATAAAATTATTTTTCCGATGCATCAAACGGCACAATGGGGTAGGTCAACCCGTATACGGATTTACGTAATTTCATCAATTCGCCAATTTCCTCAGGTGGTAAGGGCTTGGGATGTCCCAATTGATATGCCAACCAGATAATCCGTGCAGTATGTTCCAGCGTTTCCAGTTTGAAATACGCTTCCTTTAGAGTTTTGCCCACCGTTAAACTGCCATGCCGCTCCAGTACCACCACATCGGAGTGGCGAATGGGCTCGCGGATGCTCTCCGGTACCTGATGGGTGGAAGGGCGAGCATAAGGAGCCACTGGCACTGAACCTAACATGAGTGTACTCTCCGGCATGTAAGCCGCCTCCCAGCGAAATCCCACCAGCGAAAGAGCAATGACGTAAGGCGGGTGAGCATGAACGACCGCCTGAACATCCGGCCGCTGGCGGTACACTTCCAGATGCATTTTAATTTCCGTAGATGGTTTCCCTTTCCCTTCCAGTACATTCCCCCGCTCATCAATAATGACCACATCCTCCTCCCTCAATTCCCCTTTACACACGCCGCTTACCGTTGCCAACAATCGTCCCTCTGTTAAGCGGCAGGAAAGATTCCCTTCCGTACCGATGATGAAATTCTTTTGATACATCCGCCTGCCAATTTCTACAAATTCTTCTGGTAAACAGGGCATAGGCGCTCCCTTATTTCTTGATTCCTAAAAACATCCCACAAACTGTATTAATACTGGAACGTTATTTATCCTCTCGAAAAGTCAATTCTATTGGAGATTCATTCTTTTTTCATTTCCCGGAATCATCCCTCTATTCCCCAATTTGTAGGAAAGTTTAAAAACCGCTGCGGCTCATTTCATAGTTTCCGTTTTCGCCATTGTCGGGTTAAGGTGAAAAATTGTTTCTCCCATTCCTTCCGCAACGCCACCACCGCAAAAACAATGCTAAAGACGGTTAACAGAAACACCAGAATTAAATTCCAGAATAAAAACGTGCTGATATTGTGCACGAAAATAACCAGTAATCCCACAATAAAAACGACCAGCAAAAGGAACAACCACAAATGAGAAGATACAAGCAGGCATAAGCGATCCAGAAAATTGGGATCGGGCTTGGGAGCCAGGGCACGCAAAATACGGATATTCTGCAGGTACCGTTCGTTGGTTACCGCACGGGGACTCTCTAGGTATTTCCAGCGCAGATACCAGACTCCGGCTGTCAATACATTTAACAATAAAGAGATAAAGTAGCTTACCCAGAAATGCTCTTTCACAAAAGGATTTACTGCAAAAAAGATAACATCGATAAGCACACCCAGCATAAATAAAAAGATGACCAATCCTAGATATTCAGAAAGTGCTACATACTCCTTCTGGTAGCGTATCCAGAACACCAATAGCAGGATTAGAGCGAGCAGTTTCGCCTGATAATCGAGTTGATAAAACTGAGAGAGTGAAAAATTCTCCAAACCCTGACACCCGGTAAAAAGGCAGGTTCGGTAGAAGAACCCAATAATAATTCCTGCCAGAAAAAGGCTAAACAGAATCCGCAACACGGAGTAAGAAAGAATATGAAAGGAATACAATACCAGATACAGAGCTATCCATAACAAAAGGAAGGAGACCACTATTTCGGAAAGGATGTAAAACGCTTCATAGTATCCGGGTTGAATATGAATCAATATTCCCATCCCTGAGGACCAGATAATAAAGAAAGCATACAGGCCAACAAACATAGCCACAATGGTTTTATTGAAAACAGAACGCTGAAGATTATTCCAGGTGAGATAAAGCAGCAGGTACATGATAATCAGGTGAAAAAATATCGACCATTTTTGTTTGGGGGAAGCATACCACCACACAAACCCTTCGTTGACAAGGAAAATACCGACAAATAGGAGTCTGGTTAACACAGATTTTGACGGATGCTCCATACCCACCAATTATTTGTTAGTGCAGGCAATATAACACAAATCGATGCAAATTCCTAAATTTCTTTTCACGATTCTTTGCATTATTTATTTCTGGAAGGATTTTAGTCGTAATGAGAAAAATCTTCGAAAACATCTCAAATTTTAGGATTCCTTTATTTCACCCTTTTTCTCTCATTAACCGGCGCAGTGGCTCAAATCTCCCCTTCGGACACGGTGATTGTGCTGGCTATGCACGGCGGTATTCCCAATAACTTCCCCAAAGCAGAATTGTACCGCTTTTTTAGTTTGCATGAACAAGGCGCTCAGCTTCCGGAAGTAAAGCAACTGGAACAAAAACTCCGCCACTGGCCTCGCAACCAATCAAACGATCCTTACTACTGGGGTTCGGTGCAATTACAAAAAGCTTTGCAAAAGGGGAGTGGACTTCCAGTGATTCTGGCGTTTAACGAATTTTGCGCTCCCTCTATCGAAGAAGCCATCCTCCAGGCGGCCGACTAGAGCAAAGCCAGG
>JALWDQ010000444.1:0-1260 GCA_027039625.1 Calditrichia bacterium
GGATTACTGTAAGTTCTGAAAAAAATTCAGGTGGTTTTTGGAGGAAATTTACGTTTCAGGTACCAGGCCCAGCCCAAACCCGCCAGAATCGCCAGAATGCTTAACACCTGCGCCATGCTCATCCAGCCAAAAAGAATTTTGGGAGTTAAGCGCCAGAATTCGGTAACGAAACGTTCGATGCCGTAAAAAATGAGCATTCCGGCCACCATCATTCCCGGAGGATGGGGACGCTTGCGCAGTTTCCAGAGGATGGCAAACAGAATAAGGGAGAAAATTGTTTCGTAAAGCGGGGTGGGATGCACGGGAACGTCGGTTGGCACCGTCCCGTTGGGAAAAGCCATGCCCCATGGCAGGTCTGTGGGGGGGCCGTAATCCCCATCGCCTGCCAGGAAGCAACCAATACGCCCAATGCCATAACCCAGCAGGAGTAACGGAGCAATTAAATCGGCAATTTTAAGCGAATCTGCCGGGAAGCGCCGAATGACGTACACCACCGCCAGAAAGCCTCCGATGAAACCACCGTACCAGGTTAATCCGCTGCCACTAAAAATCATCCCCAGGGGATCGGCTTTAAATTCAGGAATGTGTTCCAGAATGAAATAGAGGCGTGCGCCCACTATTCCCCCAATGGCGGCAGCAAACATCGCCGTGTACGCCCAATCTCCATCGTAACCGTGCTGGCGCAGTTCCCGCCGCAACAGGTACATGGTGGTGAGAAAGGCGATGGCCATCATCAACCCGTAACTTCCCGCCTGAAAGGGCCCAATTTTAAACAAATACGGATACATGGTTTTTCCTTCCTGTTTCCCGAAACATTTTCCCTGACTCCCTGGTAGAGCCGGGCTGTTTAAGAAACCCTAAATTACATAAAAAAGGCAGGTTCTACAACCTGCCTTTTGAGAAACGGGTTGTTCCGGGGTAGAGTTCCCGGAAACCATTCCTTTTACGGGGAACGAGGCAAAAGGGGCTTCGGGAAAAACCCCGGAACCCGGACTATTTCAGGAACACGATTTTTCGTATCCTGGTCTCCCGGGTGCCAGTCCGGGAATTGTACAGGTTCACCCGGAGTAAATACTCACCCGAAGCCACTGCTCTCCGGGAAGAATTCGCATCCCACACCAAACGATGATTTCCGGCAGCAACGTATCCCCTGTGCAGCACGGCAATGCGTTTACCCAGCAAATCGTAAATTTCCACACTTAACTGCCCGGATTGCCGGGTTTCGATGCGAATGGTTACCCGGGGATTAAACGGATTGGG
>JALWDQ010000444.1:1270-3830 GCA_027039625.1 Calditrichia bacterium
AGCTTGCGCTGGAGGTGCTGCAATGGAAGTACCACCAATTTGAACTTCCTTGCTGGCAATCTGGAACGGAGATTTGTCCGCATTCTGGTAGTAATTCTGGAAAGCCTGCACTTCCGGGGTGTTGTACTGGAAAAGATCCTCCACAAATCGAGGCTCCAGCGTTTGATACAAAAGCTGAACTTCTGCATGGTAACTCCCGGCGCTGTTCAATCCTCCAATTTTGTACACCACCGTATCGGTGCCGGTGCCTTCGGTACTCCCCGAGCGGTTGAAATTGGGGTCGGCTGCTGCCGCGCCGATAATGGTTGTAGTGTCGTAGTGGGCCCCGGTGGTGGTAAACCCTTCCGGAGGAATCCGGTTATCCTTGATGTACCCCGCTCCCCGTAACAGGGTGTAGTTTACCTGTCCATCCACATCTTTCATCACGGCCTGGTAAATTTGCACCTGCTCGGGGGAGGTGATAACCTGGTAATGCGGTTCGTAGGTGGAATCCAGGTGCACAATTTCGCCCGTGAGGGAATCCCATTCCCCGCTGGTAAAAAGCGGCGTTCCGTTGGCATCCTGAACCTGTACGTACAACCACAAACGTCGGCTGGGATATCCGGTGGGGAGCTTGTGCCCGGTTTTGTTATGAACCGCTACCTTCAGCACCAGCGTGTCATTCCCCTGCCAGGAATAAGCCACGTTTAAATCTGCAGTTTCGTTTCGTAAGAGCCGTTCCGTACGCGCCAGGGTACTGTCGAAATGCTGGGTGGAGGCAAACACCCCTAATTGTGCGCTGTTATCCCGTAAAATTTTCAGCATAAAGGTGTTCCCACCCACAAAGTAGTGCTTGTAGAATGGGGAACGGGCACTTAAGTACGGGGGACGATTGGAGATGATTACGGGATTATCGATGGCGGGCATGTGGCAGGTCTGGCACTGAATATCCTGAGCCGGAAAGATGCTGTTTTCCCATTCCAGATACGGGGTTTGCTCCGGCATCTCGCCCACAATCTGCCCGTTATTGTCCACAGTGGGGGTGAAAAGGGTGTGGCAGGTAGCGCACAGTTCGGAAGATTCCACATGGGTGCTGTGTACCGGAGTGTAACCGGACATGTTAATCATGGGATTGGCTACGGGATTGGGGTAGGGTCCGTAGATAATATGGTCGTTCTCGATGGTGTAGTGTCCCGAAAAACTGGCACCGGTTCCCAGATTGACATCTTTGATTTGATGGCACACGGTACAGCTTACCCCTTCCATAGCCAGGGGATCGGATTGACCGGTTTGCAGGGAATAGTACTGCTGTCCCAGAAAAATTGCCTCGGTGCGTCCCTGGGGCATGTGGCAGGTGGTGCACTTGTCCTCAATTACCTGCTGGAATTGAGGGTGGGCACTTACTTCGGCCGTCACTTTGGCCTGCCAGAAAGGATCGATTGCGGCGTTTGCCATCATGGTGGATCGCCATAAATTTACCGGAGAAATATCGTGCCCCTGGGGATCCAGCAGTGCCTGGGGATTGGGAGATCCGGGAGCATGGCACACCGCACAGTTCCCCGAACCACTGAAAAGCGTAGACGTCTGGGTGGTGAGGGTTTGCGGATAAACCCATTTTATGAGAAAAATTCCTACCAGCACCATATGCCAGATGGCAAATTGTTTCCATGGTTGCTTCATTTTTACTCCTTTTGTTTTGGTTAAACGATGGATTTAATAAAGTAATCAGTAATATTAATAAGATGGTTAAATTTTTTTATTTACGCCCCAAACACACTAAACTGTCATTCTGAGCGAAGCGAAGAATCTCCTGCGGTAGCAGGGCGAAGAATCTCTATAGCCTGCATCCAATAAAAGAGATTCTTCGTCCCGCCACTGGCGGGACTCAGAATGACAGCACAGTGCTTCCCCCTGTCATTCTGAGCGAAGCGAAGAATCTCCTGCACGAGCAGAGCGAAGAATCTCCCAAGCATTTTTATGCACCCATAACACCAGCCTGTCATTCTGAGCGAAGCGTTAGCGCAGCGAAGAATCTCTGAAACATCCCTGCACTTAAAAATGAGATTCTGAACCCTCGCCTGCGTCAAGGGTTCAGAATGACAGCCAAATCCCCTCCTCTTCCTCTGTCATTCTGAGCGCAGCTAAGAATCCCATACCCTTGCATGGCGGAGAATCCCTGCACCCACGGAGCTAAGCATCTCTTTCCACTGCGTTTGAGATGCTTCGGCTCCCGCCAGAGGCGGTATCCTCAGCATGACACACGGCACTTCCCCACTGTCATTCTGAGGAGTGCCGCAACGCGGGGCAACGAAGAATTTCTGAAACATCCCTGCACCTACGAATGAGATTCTTCACCATCGCCTGCGGCAAGGGTTCAGAATGACAGCCAAAACCCCTCCTCTTCCTCTGTCATTCTGAGCGGAGCGAAGAATCTCTTAAATCAGTGGAGCAAAAAATCTCCAACCTCAGCGAAGCGAAGAATCTCAACACCCTGTGCAAATAAGGCGTAAAACTTATCCCGGGCAAGCAGAAATCTGTCCTCCGCAACCGGCACGAGGAATCTCATTTAGCGAAGTCTTTA
>JALWDQ010000445.1:0-3829 GCA_027039625.1 Calditrichia bacterium
ATTAGAGTAACACGCTGGGTGGTAGATCACGCCTGGTTTACCATTGGAAGCATTTTGCTGATTTCCCTCTTTTTTGGATATTCCATGAAATTCATTAAAGTGGATCCGGATATCACCAGCTCGCTTCCCAAACATATTCCCGCCAAACTGCTTTACGATCGCATGAATGAAATTTTCCCCAGTCGCGACTTTGTACTGGTTGCTATAGAAAGCGACAGTCTTTTTTCCCCGCAAACCATCCGCGAAATTTTCCAGATTACCCGGAAGCTGGAAGAGCTCCCCGATGTGTACTCAGTGATGAGTCCCACTAACATCAAGGTGATTCGCGGGACGGAAGAAGGAATGGAGGTAAAGGAGATTCTCTCCCGGCCTCCGGAGACCCGGGAAGAAGTACAGAAGTACGAATACACCCTTTTCCACAGCGACCTCCCCATCGAGAACATCATCTCCAAAGACCGCACCATGGCCGGAATTATGGTGTTCCTGAAGAACACGGTGAAACCGGAAGTAGCGGCCAAGGAAGTGAAAGATTGCGTGGAAGGCTGCTCGCTGCACAATCGGGTATATATTACCGGAAAGCCCATTCTTACCCTTTACCTGGGTCGCGGAATGGCGCGGGACATGGGCACCCTCTTTCCCATGGTCATTCTTCTCATTATCATCATCCTTACCCTCAGTTTCCGCAACTTTCGGGGAGTGCTGCTGCCCCTCTCCGTGGTGCTCATCAGTGTGCTGTGGACCATGGGTTTGATGGCGATCCTGGGGGTTCCCATCAGTCATTCCACCAATATGTTGCCTATTTTGCTGGCATCCATCGCGGTTGCCGACGGAATTCACATCCTGAACCATTACATGAGCCGCGCTCCCGGGAAGAAGAGCTCCCGAGAGGTGGTGCTGGAGGTGATGGGCGAACTGAACGCCCCGGTCATGATTACCTCCGTAACCACTGCATTTGGATTTCTGGCATTAAACACCTCCCGCATTGGCTCCATCGGGCAGTTGGGAGCGTTTACGGCTACCGGTGTGCTCATTGCCATGGCGTTCTCGCTTACCTTCATTCCCGCTTCCCTTTCGTTGATGAAGCTTCCCAAACGGGCGGCAAAACCGCATAAACATCGCTGGTTAAATCGGCTGGCGGTGGCATATGCCGAATTTTTAATTGAACGCCGCTACCTGGTGCTGGGCTTTATTCTGGCGGTGATTCTTTTCTCCGTTCTGGGATTTCCCCGTATTGTGCTGGAAAATAACACCATTTCCAATTTCCCCAAAGATCATCCGGCTCGCATCGATTACGAACACATTAACGCCCATTTCGCCGGTACCACTTTCCTTACGGTGATGGTGGAAGGCGATAGTGCGGGGCAGATTAAGGAACCGCGGGTGTTGCGGGATATGGATAATCTGGAGAAATTCCTGCGCCAGGATGAACATGTAGGCGGCACCCTCTCCCTGGCAGATTACATTCGCCGTATGAATAAAGTTCTGCATGCCGACGACCCCGCTTACGACTGCATCCCGCCAGACACCGTGGTGGAAGAAGGGATCGATTGGGTGGAAGAAAACGGCCGCTGGGTGGAAAAAAAGGTGACGTTTAAAGGGCCCGGCCGCCAGCTCGTGGCCCAATACCTCCAGCTTTATGAAATGAGTGGTAAACCGGACGACCTGGCCAATCTAGTGGATTACAACTACCAGACCGCCCGGGTAAACGCCTTTCTGAATACCGAATCCAGTAATGTGCTGCGCAATCTGGATCGGCGCACCCGGGAATATATTCGTAAGAACTTCACCAGCGCTCGGGTAGAACTTACCGGAACCTCGGAACTGTTCCTAGCCATCAACGATCTGGTTGTGGAAGGTCAATTTTACAGCATTATCGCTTCTCTGGTGCTGGTTACGCTGGTAACCTCCCTGCTCTTTCGCTCGTTCGTGCTGGGATTACTTAACGCCATCCCGCTTTTCTTTGCCATGATCTTCAATTTTGGTTTTATGGGATGGGCGGGAATTCATCTGAACATTGTGACCATGCTTACCTCTTCCATTGCCATCGGGGTAGGTGTGGATTATGCCGTACACTTTATCCATCGCTACCGCCTGGAGCGCCAGCAGTACGACGGTGCCGAAAGCATCAAACACACCATGCAGGATGCGGGAGTCCCCATTCTGTTAAATGCCCTCACGGTGGGACTGGGGTTTGCTATTCTGGCCTTTTCCATTTTTGCCGGAGTAAAACACATGGGTATTCTCATTGCCATCGCCATGTTTACCTCCTGCTTTGGCGCCATCACCATTTTGCCGGTTCTGTTCCTGATTAAGCGCTTCCGGGCCATTGAGAAACAGGCGGCGAAATAAAAGCTGAAATCAGCACAGACGAGGAGAAAAACAGCATGTTCCCGGAAACAAATCATTCATATAAAACAGAGGTGTTGCCATGAAAATATATCCCATCATAGCGCTTACCCTGCTCCTGAGTGTGTTAACGCTGTACGGTCAGGAGCTCACCGGTAAACAAATC
Source organism: Calditrichia bacterium (assembly GCA_027039625.1). GTDB lineage: Bacteria > Calditrichota > Calditrichia > RBG-13-44-9 > RBG-13-44-9 > JALXCH01. The sequence goes on from JALWDQ010000445.1 coordinate 2,513, forward strand.
ATGGAAAAAGCATTGAATAAAACCAGCTGGCAGGATATGGAAGCGGATGTGAAGCTGATCCTGACCAACTCCCGGGGCGAGCAACGGGTGCGCCAAATCAAAATGTACAGCCGCAAACGCACCGCAGACGAGAGCGATATGCTGATGCGCTTCATCGCCCCCCCGGATGTGAAAGGTACCGGATTTCTGATTATTGAACACAAAAATTCCGATGACGACCGCTATCTCTACCTCCCCGCTTTGCGGCGGGTAAAACGGATTGCCTCCAGCGGAAAAGGAGGCAATTTCATGTCCTCGGATTTTACCTATTACGACATCGGTAAACCGAAATTAAATGACTGGACCTACCGGCGTTTACCCGATGAGACTCTGGACGGACATCCCTGCTATGTGATTGAATGCCTCCCTGCCAGCGATAAGGTGGCCAAAGAAACCGGCTACGGTAAAATTATTCGCTGGATTCGCCAGGATGTATGGGTTACCGTGAAATCGGAATACTACGATCGGGCGCTTCGATTGTGGAAAGTGCTCACCGTTCCCAAAATTGAAAAAATCGGCAGCATCTGGTTCCAGACGGATATGATTATGAAAGACGTGCAGAATAAGCACACCAGCGAGATGGTGTTCAGCAACATCCGCATTAACCGGAACATTCCGGCTGCTTTCTTCACTCAGCGATATTTACAGAGGGGGCGATGATGAGCGGACAGAGGTTTGTTGGTCAAACAGCAATTCTGTTGAGCACGCTGCTCCTGATGTTATTTTTTCTTCCCAACCGGGTGCAGGCACAAAGTGCCGAATGGGGCGGATATCTGAAGTTTTTTGCTCATCCCAATTTGAACAAACCTTACCCGTTCGACCGGCTGGGTACGCGTCTGCAACTGACCATCACCAACAATTTTTCGCAAAAAGCAGCTTTTTTCGCTTCGGTGGATTTTAATTACGAAGAAACGCAGGCAGAGGGAACAAAAAATATCCGCCACATGGATGTCTTCCCGGTAGAAGCGTACGTGGATCTGTTCTTCTCCCGGTTAGACCTGCGCCTGGGGAAGCAGTTTATCTTCTGGGGAAAAACGGACTGGATTAATCCAACCGACAATATCAATCCCTGGGATTACAAAAACATCTCTGCGGAAATTGAAGATTACCGCATCCCGGTGACGGCACTTAAAGCCGATGCCTATCTGGGGAATTTCGATCTGGAAGCAGTGGTGGTACCTCATTTCATTCCACACCAGATTCCCATGGAAATGCCCGATACCATGGGAATTTTTCCGGTGAAGGAGCTGGAGCCACGTCTTCCCGAAAACAAAATCG
>JALWDQ010000446.1:0-3826 GCA_027039625.1 Calditrichia bacterium
TCCTGCAATTCTTTAATTTCTACAATATTCCCCGAAAAATCTTTCAGAAACACAGTTACTCGATCCTCCCGGGGAATGCGGATAATGGGTAAATTCAGGCTTGCAGCTTTTTCAATCACGGATTCCCGGTTGAGAACCTCCAGACACACGTGGTGTACAGTGCTTTGGGCAAGGCGAAACGATTCATCCAGAAAAACTTCTACCTTAAGTTGTTCGCTGCCAAACACCAGGACGGTGAGTTCCCGGGGTAGGGAAAAGATGCGTCGGGCAAGTTCCGAAGATAAAGTGAACTGGTACAAAAAGGATAAACCCAGAACATGCTGATAAAACGTTTTCGCTTCTTTCTCGGAACGATTTGGTACAGCCCAGTGATTGAATCGAGAACCGTTAGCCATGGGCAGCTCCTTTGCCAGGTTCGGGCATCAGTTTTTCCACAATCCAGCCATCTAAAATGGAAGCCAGAATCATCAGGCCGGTGAGAACGGCGGTGAACTTCAAACCAAAATAATAAATCATCATGGGGAGCAGGGGAATTTTAATTGCCCGGTTGTACAGGAAAATGGTGAGGAGCATGGTGCGCATCCCTTTATTGCGTAAATCTACCAGTAAGGGATACCACAAATAAATAGGGCCGGTAGAGATAATGCCTCCTGCTATCGCCAGAAAAATGCCTTTAATTCCCGATTCTTTCCCCAGATGTTTTTTAACCTGTCGAGGATGGAAAAAGAGGTTAAAAAGAAAAATGAGAAAATAAACACCCACCAGGGCAGGAATTATTTTTAAAAATAATTTCCCGAAACGGTGCAGGCTTTGTTGTGCTATTTCCGGGTAAAATACAAGCAAAAGGAGATGAATCAGGAGCATTATTCCCAGAAAGCCCCATACCAGTGCCGGCGAAACTTTTTCCGAAGTTGCTTTTTTCATGATAGTGCCCCCATAATAAGAACTGTCAACATCGCTACAAGGATGGAGGTAACAAAAGCAGTCAGGTTGCGGGTGATGGCATAGCGTTTTCCCAGCATCAGCGCCTCGGCGGGGAGTTGTACTATGCCCACCGTGACCCAGCTTACAATAAATGCTGTTACCGCCAGCATACTGATACCCTGTTTTAGCAGCTCCCCACCAATGATGTAGCTGGTGAGGGGATTACTCGATGAAATGCTCCCCACTACCGCCCCGATGAGGGAATCGATAAAAATATTGCCGGTAAACAATTGGCGCAGGGTATTGGCAGGTACCAGGGTAAACATCAAAGAAATAAGCAGCAGAAGACTCAGAACAATGGGAATACTCTGGGTAATATTTTTCCAGGTCTTTTTCCACGCCGAAGCTAATGTGGGAGCTGTTTCTTCTGATTTGGCATTTTTTCTGAGGTGATGAGGTTGATGAACGTTGTTGGTGTCTGTCATTTTCGTTACCTTCATTCTTTTTTAATTATCCAGGGGTTTGCAGAAAAAATCTTTAACCATTCTTCCGGCTACCGGTTCAGTCCACAAATATCTAATTTAAATTTGAATATAGAATTTCAAAAAGAAATTTTCAGGTTTCGATGGGATGTGTAAAAAAGGAGCTTCCCCTTTTCACATATTTAAATCTCCTTTCATGCCTATTTTTTAAAGAAAAAACGCTGCTGGTATGGAAACCGGGCAGCGTTTTAACGTTCATAAAACAGAGAATGGAATGGATTAAGCTTCTACCGTTTCCTTCTTCAAGTTCTCTAGGTAGTGTTCGGCAGCAACTGCCGCGATGGAACCATCGGAAACCGCCGTGGTAATCTGGTACAGCACTTTGTTGCGGACATCCCCCACCGCATACACGCCGGGAAGATTGGTTTGCATGTGTTCGTCGGTTACGATGTAGCCCCACTCATTCAGTTCAACCTGGTCTTTCACCAGTTCGGTGTTGGGATTCAAACCGATGTACACGAAAACACCCTGCACCGGGATGTCCCGGGTTTCGCCGGTGGCGCGGTCTTTCACGGTAATGGACTCCACTTTCTGATCCCCGTTAATGGAGACCACCTGGGTGTTGAAATGGCATTCGGTGCGGTCGCTCTGCTTCACCCGTTCCAGCAAAATTTTTTCTGCCTTACTTTCCGGTAAAATTTCGATGAAATGAATTTTGCTGGCATATTTAAGAATGAACAGACCTTCCTGCAATCCGGAATTTCCGCAGCCGATAACCGCCACATCTTTACCGGTGAAAAAAGCAGCGTCGCAGGTAGCGCAATAGGAAACACCGCGTCCGGCAAATTTGTCTTCGCCCGGAACACCTAATTTTTTGTAGGTGGTTCCGGTGGCAATAATAACTGTTTTAGCTTTGATGTCCTGGCCGTTAAAACGGATGCGTTTGGGGTTGCTTTTCAAGTCCAGTTCTTCCACCAGACCGGTGGCAATTTCCGCCCCAAACCGTTCGGCCTGTTTACGCATGCGGTCGGCCAGTTCATGCCCGGTAATCCCGTCCGGAAATCCGGGATAGTTCTCAATCATATCGGTTGTTTCTACAGCCCCGCCCACAACTTCTTTTTCCAGAACCAGGGTGGAAAGCTTCCCTCGTGCAGTATAAATGGCCGCAGTCAGTCCCGCAGGACCTGCACCAATGATGACCACATCGTATTCATCTTTCAGTTTACTGGGAGCTGCTGGTTGAGACATACTAAAAATTAAATTTCCCATCTTATCACCTCGTTTATTTTATTCTCATGATTTTTCAGCTGAAACTACGAAATTTCGTACTTCCAGATTCTATTTGGTCTATACAAAAACAAATTGCATATTTCTGATGAACGAAACGGGAAAAAGTAACATGACGGATGAAAATGGGAGAGGTAAATAGGTATCCGTAGAAAATTGGAGGAAACGTGATGAAAAATGTCCGCTGGGAACGGATTATAATAAATTGGCTGCTGTTGGGAATTTTTGTGGTGGGAATAGGATGGAGTTGTGCCAGAGCCCAACAGCAATCTTCATCCGAGCAAAAAACGTCCGTTAAGGAAGGTGCCATGGAAAAAATTCATAAAAGTGAAGCCGAGTGGAAAAAGCTGCTCACCCCGGAGCAATATCATGTGTTGCGGGAGAAAGGTACCGAACCTCCCTATAAAGGTAAATATTATCTTCTGGATGAAGAAGGAATTTACCGTTGTGCCGCTTGTGGAAATCCCTTATTTAGCTCCCAAACCAAATACCATTCCGGCAGCGGTTGGCCCAGCTTTTATGATGTGATTTCCTCCGGTGCGGTGGAAACACGTCTGGATACCAGTTATGGGATGGTGCGCACGGAAGTGGTGTGTGCCCGATGTGGTTCTCATCTGGGACATGTTTTTGATGATGGCCCTGCTCCTACGGGACGGCGCTACTGTATTAACTCCGTGGCTTTACAATTTGAGAAAGCGGAGAAATAAATGATAAAGAGGAGCATATCCCGACGAAAGACGTAAACATCCATGTTTACTCTCGGGATAAAAATTATCCTGATTTTCATCCCGACGAAATGCGTAAACGTCCCTGTTTTCTCTCGGGATTGAATCTTCCAGGATTCAAAATTGTCTGGCGCAGCCATACCTTTTAAAAACGACTTCAGGGTAAATAGTGGGAGGTTTACGTGATTTATAAATTACGAGTTTTAATTTATTATAAACATTCCATCCCTTTGCGGTTCAAAAAAATTAAAGCCATAAAGTTCACTCGTTAACTGTTTTTTAATGATTTTTCAAAAAAAAATGCGCTGAAGTCGCAATGTAAAAGAAAATTCCAGATCATAAATTTCTTTTATCTTCCACAAGAGTTGTCCTTTTTATTCTAATTCGAAATGTGGGCAATTTTCTGCT
>JALWDQ010000447.1:0-1206 GCA_027039625.1 Calditrichia bacterium
ATCTGGGGGGAGAAACCATGACCAACTCGCGGTTTCACTCCCTGTTTGGTGCACTGCCGCGCAAACCGGAAGAGCCCCTCACCCAGCACTACATGGATGTGGCAGCATCCGCGCAACAGGTAACGGAAATGGTGCTGGAGCGAATGGTGCGGTACATTCAGCGCCAGACGGGGGAAGAGAATCTGGTGCTGGCGGGTGGAGTGGCGTTAAACAGTGTGGCAAATGGGAAAATTTTGCAGAAGGGTATCTTTCGGCGACTCTGGATACAGCCTGCTGCCGGGGATGCGGGTGGTGCTCTGGGAGCGGCTTTTTTTGTGTGGTATCAGATGCTGAAAAATCCGCGCCGGGTGGAGGGTATCCACGATGCCCAGAAGGGGTCATTGTTAGGTCCTTCTTTCTCGGAAAGCGAGATAAGAGCGGCACTGCAGGGGCAACCAGTAACTTATCGGAAATTATCTGAGGAAGAACTCCTTACTGTAACGGCCCGACAATTGAGCCAACAAAAAGTGGTGGGTTGGTTCCAGGGGAGGATGGAATTTGGTCCCCGGGCGCTGGGGAATCGTTCCATTCTGGCGGATGCCCGGGATGCCGAAATGCAGCGCCGGTTAAATCTGAAAATCAAATTCCGGGAAGGGTTTCGTCCTTTTGCCCCGGCGGTGTTAAAAGAAGATGTCGGGGAGTATTTTACTCCCCCAGTGGAAAGCCCCTACATGTTATTGGTGGTACAGGTGCATCCCCAACAGCGGTTTGCGGAAGTTCCTGAAGAAAACCACCACTGGAAGGAGCGCCTGCAATCGGTGCGCTCGCGTATCCCTGCCGTAACCCATGTGGATTTTTCGGCGCGCATTCAAACGGTGGATGAAGAGAGGAATCCACTATTTTATCGTTTGCTCCGGAAATTTAAAGAACTAACCGGCGTTCCGGTACTCATCAATACTTCCTTCAATGTACGCGGTGAACCCATTGTGTGCACTCCCCGGGATGCGGTGGCTTGTTTTTTGAATACTCACATGGATTATCTGGTAATAGGCTCCTATTGGGTGGAAAAAGTGCAATCAGCAGATGAAAGGGCAATGCAGCAGTATCGGGAACAATTTCAGCCGGATTAACCTGCGAGGAATTTATGGACAGACGTTACAGTAAAAATGAGATGGTTTTTGTTGCAGGCTGGTTGGGCCTCTGGTTTCTGTTCAATTTGATATTATT
>JALWDQ010000448.1:0-3815 GCA_027039625.1 Calditrichia bacterium
TAGCGATTGAACAGACGTTGCATTAAAATTGAAATCCCAATCTCTCCATCCTGACGAAACAAAAAATGGTAGTGATTGGGCATTAAACAGTAGGCAATTACGGAAATATTGAATTCTCTTGAGTAATGATGTAACCATTTTAGCAAATAAATGTAATTTTCGTGTTCACGAAATAATAGCGGAATAGTCGAGCGATTGTAAATGTGATAGTAATGCCCTCTTTTAAATAGTGTTTTTCGTTTGGGCATGGTAGTCTCCTTTTTTTCAAATCCCCGGCCCTTACAAAGTGCCGGGGACTTTAGGCACTTCGTGCCGGGGACTTAATAGAGGGGCACCACTCCCGGAAGGGGCATTCCTCGCACTTCGGTTTGCGTGCCTGACAGATGTGCCGCCCGAACAGAATCATGGCATTGCTGAACCAGGTCCATTTTTCCAGTGGCACCAGCGCCATGAGCTCCTGCTCGATTTTATCCACGTTTTTCTTCTCTCCTGTTAACTCCAGGCGCTGTACCACCCGGCGCACATGGGTATCCACCGCAATCCCCTGATTCAGTCCGTAGGCATTCCCTAGCACCATGGCGGCGGTTTTGCGTCCCACTCCGGGCAGTTGAGTGAGCTTTTCGATATCCCGAGGCACTTCACCACCAAATTCTTCGACTAATTTCTGGCAGCAGTTGCGCAGGGCTTTGGCCTTGTTGCGATAAAATCCAGTTGGCCGAATGTCCTCCTCCAATTCCTCCACCGGCACCTGCAGGTAGTCCTGCGGTGAGCGGTATTTCTCGAACAGCGTTTCGGTGACCCTGTTCACCCGCTCGTCGGTGCACTGAGCGGAGAGAATCACCGCCACCAGCAGTTCAAATCCGTTGCGGTAGCGCAGGGCCAGCGGCGCCTGGGGATACATTTTTTGCAGTTCCTGAATCACCCGGTTTATTTTTTCCTGTTTGTCCATGGTTCTCCTCCGGATTTGTATTTCGCATTAAAATAATTCATTTCGGGGAAAATCTCAAATTTTAAATGGGTAATTTATAAGGGCATAGGGGCATATCCCGACTAAAGCGCAAACATCCCTGTTTGCTTTCGGGATGACATCATCCACGATGTCAGGCATAGGGACATAGGGGCATAAAGCATCAATGAACGTTCGGAGAAGAGTAACCCAATGTTTAAATCCGAACACGACTTTTTATTTCCGGGTCATTCGAGGGATTCCGGGGTTTACTTTTCTTAATATTTTTCTAAATTGCAGTAAATGTTTTGCCGGGGTGAATCGTATTTAAGGTGAACATGGGACGGAATGAGCCAAAAGTTGATGTGGGGGCGCTAAAGCGAGGTGAGGCGGCCGCCTTCCAATTGCTGGCGAAGGTGTTCGGGGAAACCTCTCTCCGGATTGCCTACCATTACACCGGCGATCCGGACGAAGCGCGGGACATTGTACAGGAGACGTTTCTGAAAGTGTTCCAGCGCATCCGGCATTTCCAGGACGGACGGCCCTTTGCCCCCTGGTACTTTCGGATTCTTACCAATACCTGTCGGGACTGGAAACGGAACTTCTTTCGAAGACGTCGCCAGGTGCTGCACGAAACCGAGCTGGAACCGCTCCAACCGTCAGCAGCGGACAATGCAACCGTGCAATGGATTCAACAGCAGATCACACAGATGCCGCCCCGAATGCGCATGGCGTTTATTCTGCACTACCAGGAGGAATTCTCCGTGAGGGAAGTGGCCGAGATGCTGGGTGTTTCCGAGAACACCGTGCGGGTACAATTGATGAAGGGACGGCAATTGCTCAGAAAATTTTACGAAAAACATCGCGAGGAATTCGAAAATGACCTGTAAAGAGGTTCAACAAAAGCTGGCGGATGCCTTTGATCGGGACGAACTGGTTACTCTGCCGCCAGAGGTGAGGAATCATTTGCAGCATTGTGCTGCCTGCCGGAGCTACCTGGAACAGCTGGAGCAGCTGGATGTGGGCCTCCGGCAATTGCCTGCCGTCAAAACGAGCCCGCGGTTTTCCGCAGAGGAACTCCGGAAACTGACAGAATTCCTGGAAAGGGAGCAATCTCCAACCCGGCGGAAGTCGCTCCGCTGGCAGCGAGCCATTCTGGCAGCTGCGGCGGCGCTGCTGATGGTGCTCGGTTCTTTTCTGCTTCCCCGCTTGAACCATTCACCGGCGCCGAAACAACCGGAGTTCTACCTGCGCTCGCTGGATTCGCCCAATTCGGTGGCGACGCCCATCGTTTTCCAGAGCGAGAATGAACAAAGCCCGCTCATCATCTGGCTCAATTAGGCTAAAAAAAGGAGGTACATCATGATTCGCCTGTATTACTGGATTCCACTTTTCCTCTCATTGCTTCTCCTCTTCTGCCAGGGTAAAAAGGGAGGGGAAGTCCAGCTCTACGAACTCAAGATTTTTCTCCTGCAGGGCAGTAACCAGTCCCGGGAAAGCAGCGTTCCCCTGTTTGCCGGGGAAACCAGCATCCGTTTCATTGAAAACGTGATGAAAGACCGGGAAAGCCTGAAGGAACAATTGAAGAACACCTTCGGTTACCAGCAGATCGAGCTGCTGGAGGCTACCGGATTTACTTTTTTGCGTTCGGGTAAGGAGCAACAATTTCTGCTGCCACTGGACGAGCGGTATCTGCTGCGCCTGATTTTACTCCCGGGCGGTGAGGAAAACCACTTACCGCTGCACGTGACTCTGGTGAAATCGTCCGAAGAGCTTCCCCTCCCGAAGGAAGAAGAACGGGAGGAATGGAATCGCTATTTCACCCAAATTGGTGCGGAAAACCGGTTGTTCTCCCTGCGGGCGGATGTGCCGCTGAAGAAAGGGATCATGCTGGGCAAGGCTCTGCCGGAGGATGGTTCGGAAGCGCTCTTCCTGCTTGTGCAGCCACTAAAAAACCACGTTTCGACGGTGGCGGAACTGAAAGAGATTCTGCAAACCTACCCCAGGCAGGTGGATATCTACGGCGAAAACGCTTACCGCGATTTTCTGCAGATGGTTTACCGGAAACTGGGCGCTTCGTATCCCGAGGGAAAAACCCAACTCGCTTCTACGGAAAATGCCGGGAGCGCGGCGGACTCCCTTCCCAATGTCGTACCCTTTGCGGAGTTGAGTAAACGTCCGGTGGTGAAAAAGACCGTCCAGCCGTCTTACCCGGAGGATGCCCGGCGCCAGGGTAAAGAAGGGATGACGGTGGTTTCCATTCTGGTGGATGAGCAGGGACGGGTGATTCGGGAAAAGCTTGTCAAGTCCAGCGGGAGTGCCAGTCTGGACAGCGCCGCCCTGGCAGCAGCGCGCCAATTCCGGTTTCTCCCCGGGGAAAAAGACGGTCGGGCAGTGAAAGTCTGGATGAAGCTGCCTTTCGCTTTCCGCCTGAAAAAGGACACCTCTTCCGGTAACTAACGGAACTACCGGAGAAATCAACTGAATCCGCACTCCCGTGCTGTTCACCCGGGGAATCCGGAACAATCAAACCCATTTTTCGCGGTTACAGCACAGGAGACCGCTCGGAGCTTGCTGGGGATGATGGTCAGCTTCAGAAAGTGATCGAAGGATTTCAGGTGAGAGAGGAATCCGCCCCTTCTCCGGTTATGCAAAATCACACTTCCCTGGGGAACATTCTTGGCCATGCACGATGGGAACAAAGCGCTCTTTTTCCGTGCCCCGGAGCAGATGTTCGCGATACTACGCCTCTGCGACAGGGGTTAGCACTGCGATTTGCAAAAATTAGAAAAATCAAGTAAATTCAATTAAAATTTAAAGAAGAATCTCATGGGTAAACCTTTCAGCGCATTATTGATTGTGGGGCTCT
>JALWDQ010000449.1:0-1203 GCA_027039625.1 Calditrichia bacterium
CCCCCTGCACCATATCGCCATCGCCGTTGCGGTGGTGGGCCGCTCCTCGTATCACTCCGGCTCCACCTGTGCCGACGTCTCGTCACAGGCCGGCTGTTTAGGTTGCCATAGCGTGCCGGTTGGGTATAATTAGGTCGTCGGGAAAACCGGCTTATCCTACATCAGAAAGGAGTGACTGCCATGAAGATTGACCCGGAAGCACGGTATCTGAAGTCACACGAATGGGCCCGCTGGGACGGCGAGGAGATCGTCTGCGGTATCTCCGACCACGCGCAGGAGTCCCTCTCCGATATAGTCTACGTCGAGTTGCCGGAGGAGGGGGATGTGTTCGACGCCGGCGAGGCCTTTGGGGTCGTCGAGTCGGTGAAGGCGGCCTCCGACGTGTATATGCCGATGGGCGGCGAGATCACCGCCGTCAACGAGGAGTTGGAGGATACCCCGGAACTCGTCAACCAGGACCCCTACGGCGCGGGCTGGCTGATCCGTTTCGCTCCCTCCGACCCGTCCGAGTTCGATCAGTTGCTGGACGCCGCCGCTTACGAGGCGTTCGTCGCCGAAGAGGAAGGGTAAGCGAGGTGGCCGATGCCCTACATTCCACATTCTGCTGAAGACCGCGCCGCGATGCTCTCCGCCATCGGCGTGCAGTCCATTGACGACCTGTTCGCCGTCGTGCCGGAGGGTATTCGCTACCCGGAGTTGCACCTGCCCCGGCCTTTCGCGGAGATGGAGGTGCGCGAGGAGTTGGAAACTCTGGCCGGGGCGAATTACACCACCGGCGACGGCCCCTGTTTCCTCGGAGCAGGGGCTTATCATCACTACGTCCCGGCCGTGGTGAACGCCGTCATCAGCCGCGGCGAGTTCTACACCGCCTACACCCCTTACCAGCCGGAGATCAGCCAGGGGACGTTGCAGGCCATCTTCGAGTACCAGACGATGATCTGCGACCTCACCGGCATGGAAGTCTCCAACGCCTCCCATTACGACGGGGCGACCGCCACCGCCGAGGCGGTCATCTCCGCCATCAACATCCAGCGGATGAAGCGGCGCAAGGTGGTCATCTCGCCCTGGGTACACCCGGAGTACCGGGCCGTGGTGCGCACCTACACCCAGGGCGATGGGGTCGGCGACGACGACGAACAGGGCCTTGACGGCGTGGGCGGACTCGGCCAGTGCGCTCAAGTCGGCGATGCGCCCCAGGAAGTC
>JALWDQ010000450.1:0-1177 GCA_027039625.1 Calditrichia bacterium
AAAAAATTCAAGAATTATTTAATGAATTCGATTACCAGGGTATCGTTAATGGCTGCGAGCAGCACGAAATAGAAGCCTGTGGATATGGCCCAATTGCCACAATGATGTACACCTGTCAGTTATTGGGCTACAACAAAAGCAAAGTCTTGAAATACGCTACATCCGGTGATGTTCCGGTAGGCGAGAAATCGCAGGTGGTGGGATATATGAGTGGAGTGGTATATCGCTAAGCACAGATGGAGCTGTTTAACGCTATATGGAACAGAAACAGATTGGCCATTTTGAAATCATTCGGGAATTAGGGCGAGGTGGTAAAGGAGTTGTTTATCTGGCACGGGATACGCGGCTGGATCGTCTGGTAGCGCTAAAATTTCTGAAAACCGAAGGGGTCGATCGCCAGAAAATCCTGCACGAAGCCCAATTAGCCAGCCGAATTCGGCATCCCGGGGTGGTAACGATTTACGATGTGGTGGACAGCCCGGAAGGGATGTTCATTGTAATGGAATATGTGGAGGGGGAATCGCTGGAATCGTTTCTGAGGACCCATCGAATCGACACTGCTTTTGCGCTGCGTTTGTCTCAGGAGCTTACCCGGATACTCGCCGCCGCTCATCGTAAAGGTTTGGTGCATGGGGACCTCAAACCGGCTAATATTATTCTTACACCCGAGGGTAACATCAAACTACTGGACTTCGGGTTAGCCAGCTTAATCTCCGGATCTTCCAATACCTCGGGTACTTCGGGAACCTTTCCTTATATTGCCCCGGAGCAAATTTTAGGTTCTCCCCCCACCGAGCAAACCGATATTTATGCCCTGGGAATGATTCTGTACCGCCTGTTCACCGGGAAAGACCTGTTTCGCAAAAACAATCCGGCTGCCGTTATTTATGCTATTATGAACGAAACTCCAGATCCCCCTTCCCAACTCAACAAAAAAATTCCTCCCGAACTGGATGAAATCATTCTGCGATGTTTACATAAAGATGCTCAAAAACGTTACACTTCGGCCAACGTCCTGCTGGAAAATTTAAACAGCGTCATTCTTTCGGAGAGTGCTGAATATTTTCCCTATCGTCGGTTATATGTGGGATTGGCCGCAGCTCTTCTCATCCTTCTCGTGGCACTTTTTCTTTTTATTCGCTACGAAATGAAAAGCGCTCCCCAACCCATTACCAAC
>JALWDQ010000450.1:1187-8552 GCA_027039625.1 Calditrichia bacterium
GAAGAACCGACCGAACTAATCATTCATTCCACCCTCCCGGAAAAAACCGCCGCCGATGCTCGCATTCGCATGTTCGGGTTGGTGGAATTATTGAAATTCCAATTACAAAAAATACGCAATCTGGCGGTTCAAGAAGCGACACTTGCACCCAAAGTTTCTTCTTCCGGCATCACTCAACAATTTCATCTGCTCATTTCAATCCAGGAACACAATCTCCATCATTCCATTTCCTTTTCGTTGAATAATCCTCAAATGGAAGAAATAATTTCCGCACAGTACCCCTTCCAGCAATTTGATGATCTCATCTGGATTTCCAGCAAAATCATCGAAAAGATTATCTCTTCCCTCTCGGATAAACATATCATTTTAAATTACGAATCGAAAAACCTGAAAGAACTCATTACCATTTACAAACATCTGGCTTACGGAAATTTCTATTATCGGGAGAAAAAATACGAACTGGCTCTGGCTCAATTCGACCAGGCATTGAAACTGGATCCGTTCCTCTCCACAGCTCATTTTTACAAAGGTACCATTTATTCCGAATTAAAAGATTATTCCAAAGCAATTTATGAATTTAACCAGGCACTCCCCGAAGCAGTGAATAAAAAGCTGGTGGATTGGGAAGTCGAATTTCCGGGGTTAGAGAAGCGTAAGGTTCGGTTAAAAAAAGCGGATCCTCTCGATCCCTCCTCCGAGGGAAATGATCTGCTCTGGTTCTACTCTCCAGTGGAACATCGCATTTATCTGATTCATCCTAACACCCAAGAAATCCATCCGGTTGATCTATCCGGGAAGCTGAGCACCTTTGTCCCCACCCATCTATATCTGTTCCGCCATTACTACATTGTTATCGCAAAAACATTAACGACCCATCAGGGACATCCTTATTCCATAAGCCTGCTCGATGCCAGAACATCTCAGTTGCTCTCGATGATAACCCTTCCGGGACATCCCCAGTCTTTACCTCCAAATATCTTTTTTTATCTGGACAAATTACATCAGCAAATTTACCACATAACGGCGAACGGGGAATTACATCTCGCCACTATGCCTTTACCCCAGCCCAGAAATTGTATGCATTTTCCTTCTTCACGTCCGGGTTATTATTTGTGTCTGGGAGATACCAACCTGTTTACCATCGATATCTCTAAAAAAATTACCGAAAATGTGCTGAGTCTGAGAAAATACGAAAAACTATTACGAGGTTACAAAACTGTTTTAGGGGACATTTTAATTTATCATCCCCAGGGAACTTCCACGTTACTCCTGTACAACTTTGTAACAAAAGAGGTTGTGGAAGAATTGCCTCTCATCGATAACCAGAAAAATTTTCAGTTTGTCAATCGACGCCCATTTTTCATCTCCTGGCGCGACAACGAACTTTACGTGATACAACAGGATAGCTTCCTTCACCTCTATAAAATCCACCACGAACGCCAGGTAAACGAATTCGGTAGGATTGCTCTCCCTCCCAGAGCAACTATGCTGAATCGGGTCTCCTTTTCGTTTGCTTCAGGATATAGCATTGTATTCCGGGATATTCTTAACAACGAATTTCTAATCTTCAACAAACAATCCCATCAAATTACTCGCCTTCCGTTTAAAGAGGATAATATTCGCTATGCATTTTCTTTAAATAACCTCATCTTCGTCCAATGGAATAACATGCTCATTGTGCAGGATATTCGCAATGGTAAAACACTAACCCGGCTGCAGGGGAACTTCTTCCCCATCCACACACTTACCGATAAAAAAGATGTGCTTTTCTATGAAAAAAATGAAGGACGCCTGGCTCTATTTAGCAATTCGCGAAGACGCTTTCAGGGATTTCTTCAACTGGAATCGGGGGCTGATTTTCTTGTTGTGCACAACCATCTTTTTTACCTGACTCAAAATCAATTAAAGAGCTTGAACCTGGAGCTCCTCCCGGAACGCGACATTCAGAGACTGACGAATATTTATTATCAAATTGCGAAAAATGCCTACCTGGCTGGCAATTATTCCCTGGCTTCAATCGAATCCCGGAAAATCCTCCAGGAGCTAAATCCCGGGCATCTTCCCGCCCACATTATCCAATTCAATTTGTCCCTTCAGGAAAACAACGAAAATCAATTTGCTCGCTTATTACCGCGGGTTTATAGTTTACTGCCAGACAATGACGGGCGGAAACATCAAATTTACTCTGCTCTGTGGCAGAGCGGTTTGTATTTATGGAAGCAGAACGTGCCTTCCGGACAGGGTAAACGACTGTTTCAACAGATGGGAGAACATTTACTTTTTGCCAACATTAAACCCACCAGCACCGGAGAATTATGGGATATTCACTCGGAAACCGGACGCATCGCGTGGCGGTATCCCTACCGGTACCGATTCTTCGGTACGTTATTTACACCCGGTACTTTCCTGTATGCCGAAGCAACATCCCCCCAGCATCCTCGCAATTATTATGTGCTAAATTTACGCACCCGTACGGTGCAGGACAGCATTGTCGGGACAATTTTTCACACTTTGATCCCGATGTTTTATCCTGTGGATTCACATCGGGCTATCGCTTTTTACCAGCGTACTCCTAAAAATCCCGCAGATATTCTTCTGTTGGATGTGAAAGAAAAAAGTATGCATTCTCTTTTTCAAACAGGTCATCTTGTTTCACAACCTTATTGTACCCGAAAGAAGATATTATTCTTTTCCGGTGACACATTATTCACATTAGCAATAGATGGGGGAGCTATTCAGAAACAGGTAACGCCTCAACCTCTTCCCAATCCCGTGAAACAAATCCTTTTTAACGATGGGGGAGCGCAAACCGTATTCGAATTAACCAACGGAAACACGTATTTCTGGGATAGAGAAGCAGGAACATTCCGATTTGTGGCAAAACTGCAGTGTACCATTTCGCCCGGTGGATTTATTGATCGTTCCCGGGAAGCCCATTTTTTAAGAAAGGGAACGCTGGAACATTATTCCCTCCCTTACCTGGGTGAGGCACGCCGTGCCTTTTTGCAGCACGATACTCTCTTTGTTCTGGAAGCGAACCGCATAGTGCTTTATCGGGGAGAGCATCTGGTACACCAGGTTCCTTTAATCTGGTCCGGTCTCGATTTTCAGATACGTAATGGAAAGGCCTATGTTCTCAATGCCGATGGTCGTATATTTGCGGTGCGCTTAAATTGGTTATTTCGCAATGTAAAAAAGCACTTGATTTTATCGCTGAACTAATCTAAATTTGCTGCGCTTTTTGGGGTCGTAGTTCAGTTGGTCAGAACGCCGGCCTGTCACGCCGGAGGTCGCGAGTTCGAGTCTCGTCGGCCCCGCCAGGAAAGGAGAGCTCACAACAAGCTCTCCTTTTTTTATTGGATGAAAATTTTTGTACCGCTCTCTATCCAAGATTAATGACCAAAAGCATTTTTCCAGGATGCATCTCATAACATAAAGTATGATTTAAAGATAAAATTTGGACTTTTACCTATCTCAACCTGTGAAAATACGATTTCAAACTTAACGAGAATAATAGATCGATAAATCAATAACTTTGCTTACGAGAAATGGGAGGAAATCATGAACAAAAATATAAATCTTTTGTTTTTTATGAAACATCCGACTATATTTTGTAGTCAAATAACTACAATTACTAAACAGCAGGAGGGATTATGAACATCCCTCCAGAAAAAAAAGAAGAAATTGAAAATTTCCTTGAAGACTTTCGGTCTTGCTCCAGACCAAGAGTAGAAATTGCAGATTATGATAAAAATGATATCTTTTTTGCAAATAGTGGTATTACTATGGAAGAAGTGCAAGAAATCTTACTCGAAAAATTATCCTGGAAACATTATAAAAAAGGTCCTGAACCCGAAAAGAATCCAAATTTTCCGCAAGGTATTGTTTATCATTTTGTTTATCCATGGGAAAATATTGAGATATATATAAAATTAAAAGTATTCTATAACAAATTAGGACAGATGTCTGCTATTTGTATTTCTTTTCACGATTAAAATTATAAAAAAAGAAAACCCAGGAAATCGAAAAATGAAAAAAGTTCAATTTTGCCCCAATTGTGGAAGTGAAAATTCAATAACCATTATTGATAAGGAAAAAACTATTGAAATCAAAGGAATTCCAGTCACCGTTAATTACAAGGTAAAACATTGTTCAAATTGTGGGATTGACTTCAAAAGTTTAGATGAAACATTTGATTTGATCAATCAGGCTCGGCAACAATATCGAATCATGTTTAATATTCCCTCGCCGGAGAAAATCCGGGAATTTATGGACAAATACCATTTCTCTTTAAGAGATATGGAAAAATTAACAGGTATCGCATTTAAAACCATCGATCGGTATTTAAAAGGTGCAATTCCGGATCCTTCAAATGTCAAATTCTTTAAACTTTTATTCAACAATCCGGAAACCGTTTTATTTTTAATGGAAAATGATCCTCATTTTAAAGCACCAAAATTTAATGTTACCAGAAAATTATTAGAAAAGGAAATCAGTAAAAAACATCAGTTAGATTATCACTCTTAATTCTTCTACCATTTGAAATTTTTATAAAACCAATATGAACAATTAAAAAACAATTGGTCAATGTACCTTAATAAGTCAAAATTGTTCACGAGTGATGGTTTAAGTCCGTTCAAAATTTTGCATTTATCTACAATCACAGAATAATCGAACTTAGGTAGATACTTTGTTAATTACATTACATAAAATTTTTTATTCATGTAAATTGAATACGAATGTATTAAAATTTAATACAATAACGAATATAATGTTTTTTCGAATCCAAAATGATCTTCTTAATCAATTTTATTGAACCTTTACTAAAAAAGAATTTTTAACATCTCAAATACCCACTAAATCTGTAACATCGTCCCCCCTTATTTTCACTCCTTCTTTTGAATAAATGAAAGAGTTCGTATATTTGAAATTCATGCTTTTCCCGGAACAATTTTTACATTGCCGGGTTTAGCATGTTTACGTTTAATGTTTACAGGAGTTTTTAATGAAGCTTTTGAAGATTGCAGTCATAAGTACGCTTGTGGGGCTATTTCTTTTTTCCTGCCAGCCCAAAACTACCAGAACCGTGCAGACGACCAGGGAACCGGCACCCATCGAAATTCCCACACTACCCAAACATGCGATAGTTACTGCTGAAAAAGAAAATGTTCGAGATGAACCCAATGGACAAATCTGGGGGCAACTGCGCCGGGGCCAGCGCATTGAGGTGGAGCGTCGCCAGGGAAACTGGATTCTCTTCAATAATGAAAAATACGATTCCATGTTCGTGTGGGGACCTTCGGTGGGATTCCCTTACCTGAACCTCTACAGCCCCGGAGTGTATTTTAGTATTGCCTACCATCGGTTTTTCCCGCTCATCTATTTCCAGACCATTTTCGGTAGCGATGGAGAGGTCATCCAGGAAACGGATAGCACTTACCAGCTTTTCTTTGGTGACCTGGGTCTGGGCTCTCATCAGGAAACCGTTATGGAAGTAACCACCACAACAACGGAACAGATTCAACACGGGGTTACCTTCCTGATAAGCAAAAAGGATTCTTTAATCGAGCGGGTGTGTGTGGATTTTCCACGTCCCGTGCAGGGAATAAACAAAGCCCTGAAGAAATGCCATCTTCCCGAAAAAGCCCCCACATTTCAGGACGATGCCCGGGTGCGGTGGGAGAATGGGAGTATTTTCCCCGGGCTTACCGTGGAATTGGAACGCCAGGAGTGGAGAAGCGAAGCATTTAGCCGAATTTGCTTTTATCCCACTCCTGAATAATGAAATAATTTAACAAAATATGACAATTTAGAGGCTGCGTAAATTCACATCAGTTAGGGGTAAATAACGCTCTTTTGGGTATCTGGTAAACTCTTTTTCTCCTTGCTTACAAATTCATTTCTATTTAAATTTATAAATGATTAAAAAATATAAAGTAAACGAAAAAAATCTCCTGTATGCCTGAACTGCGAAAAGATCCGGTTATCGGACGTTGGGTCATTATTTCCACCGAGCGCGGGAAACGGCCATCTGATTTCGAGGAAATCAAAGAAGAAAGGAAAGGAGGCTTTTGCCCTTTCTGTTACGGTAACGAGGACAAAACACCCCCGGAAATCTTTGCCATCCGTCCGGATGGTTCCCCTCCCAACAAACCCGGCTGGACGTTACGTGTGGTTCCCAATAAATATCCCGCTCTGCGCATCGAAGGTCAGCTCAATCGCCAGGGAGAGGGTATTTACGATAAAATGAACGGGGTGGGTGCTCACGAAGTGATTATCGAAACACCCGACCACGAAAAGGATCTGGCCGATCTGGAGGTTTCGGCCATTTACGATGTGTTTCGGGTGTATCGGGAGCGAGTGCTGGATCTGAAGAAAGACATTCGTTTGAAATATGCCATGATTTTTAAGAATCACGGCTCCAGCGCCGGTGCTTCCCTGGAACACACCCATTCCCAGCTTATCGCCACACCCATTCTTCCCAAACGGGTTATTGAAGAAATTAACGGTGCAAAGACCTATTTTGATTACAAAGAGCGCTGCATTTTCTGCGACATTATTCGCCAGGAGATTAAAGACGCGGTACGGCTGGTGTACGAAGAGGAATTTTTCGTCGCCATCGAACCGTACGCCGCCCGTTTTCCCTTCGAAACCTGGATTCTTCCCAAACAACACATGTCCCATTACGAACACATCTCTGATGAATTGGTACAACATCTGGCCGTAACCATGAAAGAGGTGCTGGGTCGCATCAATACTGCGCTCAACAAACCACCTTATAATTTTGTTATCCACACGGCTCCCATGCAAGAAGGACCCATGGAACATTACCACTGGCACATCGAGTTTATGCCCAAACTTACCCGGATTGCCGGATTTGAGTGGGGAACCGGTTTTTACATCAATCCCACCAGTCCGGAAGAAGCGGCAGAATATTTGAGGAATATAAAACTGTAAGAACAGAGGGACCCCATGAAACAATTTAAGATATGCTATGTCTCTTCGGAAGTAACTCCTTTTGCTAAAACTGGCGGTTTAGCGGATGTCGCCGGTAGTTTACCCGCTGCACTGAAGGAACTGGAACAGGACATCCGGTTGATGATGCCCAAATACAAATCCATAAATGACCGTAAATTTGTTTTGCGGGAAGTAATTCGCCTGAAAGAGGTGAAATTTTCGCTGGGGGAAAAGGAAATTTTAGCCATCGGGAAAACCGCATTTTTACCCAATACTAAGGTACACGTCTATTTCTTACAAATACCCGATTATTTCGACCGCAAAGATCTGTACGTGGATTCGCGTACCGGCAAAGAATTCCCGGATAATGCCGAGCGCTTTGGTGCCTTCAGCAAATCCGTTCTGGAA
>JALWDQ010000450.1:8562-12017 GCA_027039625.1 Calditrichia bacterium
TCTGGAAACCCTGAAATTGCTTTACTGGCAACCGGATATCATTCATTGCAACGAGTGGCAAACGGCACTGATTCCCTTTTATCTGAAAACGCTGTACAAAGATGACGAATTCTTCAAAAATACCCGTACTGTGCTTTCGCTGCATAACCTGGCTTACCAGGGAATTTTCCCAAAGGAAACAGCCAGGCTGCTGGATATTCCCGAGGAATACGTAGAGGAAGGGGGTGCCTTCGAATGGTATGGCAAAATCAATTTACTGAAGGGGGGAATTCTGTTTGCCGATATGCTGAATACCGTGAGCAAACGGTACGCCGAAGAAATTACCAGCGATCCGGAATACGGATTTGGATTTGAGAAAATTCTGGCCAGCCGCAAGGAGGATCTGGTGGGCATCCCCAATGGAGTGGATTACTCGGTGTGGAGTCCCGAAAACGACCGTTACATTCCCCAGAAATATTCCATCGATACGCTGGACAAGAAGGTGGTGAATAAAGAACGGCTGTGCCGACAGAACGAACTCCCGTTTAGCGAGGAAATACCGCTCATCGGGATGATCTCCCGTCTGGCAGATCAGAAGGGATTCGATCTGCTGGCCGAAGCAGCCGACGAGCTCCTGAAGGAGAATTTGCAGATGGTCATTCTGGGAACCGGAGATCCCAAATATCACAAACTGCTGTTACAACTGGCCAGGAAGCATAAAAAGAAACTTTCGGTGAATTTGCGATTCGACGATCGGCTGGCGCATCTCATCGAAGCCGGTGCGGATATGTTCCTGATGCCTTCCCGCTACGAGCCGTGCGGACTGAACCAGATGTACAGTTTAAAGTACGGGACGGTACCCATTGTGCGGGAAACTGGTGGATTGGCCGATACGGTGCAAAATTTTGATCCCGAGACGGGAGAAGGCACGGGATTCACATTTAAGGAATATTCTGCCAGCGCCATGATGGAAGCCATTCGGCGGGCACTCCAGGTATTTCCGGACAAAACCACCTGGCGTAAAATTCAAATTGCAGGCATGCAACAGGATTTTTCCTGGAAACGCTCGGCTGAGCAGTATCTGGAATTATATCAGCGCGCCCACGAAAAGTAGATGCGGGTGACTCCGTAAAGGTGTGAAGTCCGGAAGGAAAACGCGGTTCGGCAGGCAGAGGGACGCCTTCTAACTCAATTAAAATGGCACCGTACACTGCCTGAAATATTCCCACACAAGAGTGTTTGTCCGGACATCCCGGTAAATAATCCTCACCAAATCGTTTTATTCTTTGATATTTTGAAATTTGGTTCCGGGAAATTGGAATTTTTGAAATTTGTTGTTTGAAATGAATTTTTTGGGATTTGTTTATTTGGGATTTGTTATTTGTATTTTTTTATTCCACCTGCAAAGCATCCAACTCTTCTTTTAAATCGGAAAATGCTTTCATTAGCAAATCGCGCATTTCGCGGGTAAAGGGATTGTACCGGTGCATATCCTGAAACAGCTCAAGGGTATCGCGATTGATTTTCTCCGTTAACCGCACTAAACCCAGAAAATCTTTTGTGGCGACAAAGGTTTGCGGCAGAGGCAAACGCACTAATCCCCGACCCAGAAAGTGGGTTAAAGCCAGGGTCCAGGCCATGAGTCGATCCTGCTCTTCGGCACCAATTTCCACCACCCGCACACCCAGCGATTGCCAGAACCGCATCACCCGGGCATAAGCTTCTTTCTCAATACGCTCCGGCGCCATCAACATCAGATGTCCCCGAAAGCTGCTGCGCACAGAATCCGGGCCAAACAGCGGGTGACTCCCCACCAGTTGCACCTCCTTCGGCAGGTGGGTTTTCATAACCCTTAGCGGATACTGCTTTACCGCACACACATCCATCACAATTTGCCCGGCGTGCAAATGGGGGGCAATTTCCCGACAGACGGTATCCATCGCCGAGACGGGAACGGCCAGGATGAGGTAGTCCGCCTGGCACGCTTCCTCCCGGCTAACAAAAGGCACCTGGCTCCCGGCCATTTCTGCTTCTTTTAAGGGATCGTAAATGAGAAATGTTACCTGCTCCTTCAAATGCTGGTACAACACCTGCCCGAAACGTCCAAATCCGATGAGCCCAATTTCCTTCATTTCACAATCCCTTTCTGGATGGTTTTCGATTCCTCCAGTAAAATTTCGACAATACGCTGCAGGGTTTCCACGGGGAAGCCCAGCGACTCGGCCAATTCCTGCCAGTTCTGGCGCACTTCCTCCTCCCTGCTGGCATCCAGAACACGGCGTTTCTCCCGCCGTTTTATTCGGGCTATTTCCTGGATCAACTCTCGACGCTGGGTGAGCAGTAACACCAACTGCACATCAATCGTGTCGATGGCCTGACGCAGGGATTGCAGGGAACTCTGCTTCTGAAGGCGTTCCTGCAATAACAGATGGTCGATGAGTACCAGTGCCACCATTGCTTCGGCTACCGGCACCACCCGGGGACAAATGCAGGGATCGTGCCGACCGTCCATTTTGAGCGTGACGGGATTCCCGTGAATATCTGTAGTTTCCTGCGGCAGCCGAATGGAAGAAGGGGGCTTTACCGCGATACGGAGTACCAGATCTTCCCCGGTGGAAATTCCCCCCAGCACCCCTCCGGCCCGATTGGTTCGCGGGCGCACCCGATTGGTTTCGGCATCGAAATAAAAAGGATCGTTGTGCTGGCTTCCTTTCATGCGTGTGGCGGCAAAACCACTGCCCACCTCCACACCCTTCACGGCGCCAATGGACATGAGCGCCGCGGCCAGGTCGGCAGGGAGTTTGTGGAAAACGGGCTCACCCAAACCCGCAGGCAGGGATTTTACCACCACTTCCACCACTCCACCCAGGGAATCTCCCTCCTGGCGCACCTGCTCTATGGCTTTAATCATGCGCCGGGCAGCAGCAGCATCCGGTGCCCGCACCGGATTTTTTTCGATCTGAGTGAAATCCACTTCCTCAATTTCTACCTCTCCAATGCGGCGGGTAAAACCGATGATTTCCACTCCGCGCTGACGTAAGAATTGTTTCGCCAGGGCACCGGCAGCTACACGCGAGGCAGTTTCCCTTCCGCTGGAACGCCCACCACCCCGGTAATCGTAAACGCCGTATTTCTTCAAAAATGTGAATCCCGCATGCCCGGGACGAAACACCTCGGCTACCTCCCGATAATCCCGGGAACGCTGATCTCGATTGGCAATGAGCATGCACAACGGGGTTCCGGTGGTCTTCCCCTGAAACACCCCGCTAATGATTTCCACCCGGTCGCTCTCCTGCCGCGGTGTTACCACCCCACTCTGCCCGGGACGACGGCGGTTCAGTTCCCGCTGAATCTCCTCCACATCCACCGGCAAACCAGGACGAATTCCATCGATAACCACCCCAATGTACGGGCCATGACTCTCGCCAAAGGTCATTACCTGAAACGCTTTTCCAAAAACATTTCCGCTCATGCCA
>JALWDQ010000451.1:0-1199 GCA_027039625.1 Calditrichia bacterium
GGTGAGAAACGGTTACCGCACCGGCTTTTTTGGAATCGTAAACAAAATAGCCCTGCGCGTAAAAATCCGTGCCCTCACCAATAATTTTAATGGAATTCTTATTGGCACCCACGGTACCATCAGAGCCCAGTCCGTAAAACATGCCGCGGAAGACATCGTCAGGTTCCGTGGAAAAAGAAGGATCGTATTCCAGACTGGTGTGGGTCACATCATCGTGAATACCAATGGTAAAGTGATTCTTCGGTTTGTCTTTAGCCAGCTCATCAAAAATACGTTTCACCATGGCGGGGGTAAACTCTTTGGAAGACAATCCGTAACGGCCACCCACCACTTTCGGCAGCGTATCAAAATGGGCTGTACCATCCAGATAGCTTTCGTTGATGGCATTCACCACATCCAGATAAAGAGGTTCACCGGCAGAACCGGGTTCTTTGGTACGATCCAGTGCGGCAATGGTTTTCACTGTTCTGGGAAGCGCCTGAATGAAATGTTTCACAGAAAAAGGTCGGAATAAACGGACTTTCAGCACGCCCACTTTCTCTCCGCGTTCCACCAGATACTCCACTGTTTCGTGAGCGGCTTCGGCGCCGGAACCCATCAGTACAATCACCCGTTCGGCTTCGGGATGTCCCACATAGTCGAAAAGGTGATAATGGCGGCCGGTAAGTTCCGCAAAGCGATCCATTTGTTTTTGCATCACTTCCGGGAATTTCAGGTAGAAAGGATTCACAGTTTCGCGTGCCTGGAAGAAATGATCCGGATTCTGCGCCGTTCCCCGCAGCACGGGATGGTCTGGCGAGAGGGCACGTTCCCGATGGGCAATTACCAGGTCGTCATTAATCATATAGCGCATGTCGTCCATGGTTAACTGCTCAATCTTCTGCACTTCGTGAGACGAACGAAATCCATCGAAGAAATGCAGTACCGGCACCCGCCCTTCCAGAGTAGCCGCCTGGGCAATCAGTGCAAAATCCATAATTTCCTGAATGGAATTAGAAGCAAACAGGGCAAAACCGGTGGTACGGGTGGCCATTACATCGCTATGGTCACCAAAAATAGATAGAGCGTGGGTTGCCACAGTACGGGCGGAAACGTGAAATACCGTGGAAGTTAATTCACCGGCAATTTTGTGCATATTGGGGATCATCAACAATAAGCCTTGAGATGCGGTAAAGGTCGTGGTTAAAGCACCGGTTTGC
>JALWDQ010000452.1:0-1199 GCA_027039625.1 Calditrichia bacterium
CGACTGCGTCCTTCGGTAACCATCCTGTGCCACGGAGATGCAGAGGCGCAGAGATGGATGGCGGAAGCAATTTCCCGGGAGGGATTGTCTAAACAGGTTATTCAACCGGAAGAAGGAGTGTGGTACTACAACCTTTGAGTTTCGGTACAGTTCTCTTTACGCCTTTTATATTATGACTGGAAGGCAGCTTTTCCGCGGAAAACCTGTGTAACTCCTCGTGCGCTTATCCGGCTCTGCCTGAATTTCCGGGAGAATTTCTTTACCTGAGCTCCATTCGGATGAAAAATCCTTTTGAAAAGGGACGTTTCCTGTTCATTCGAGGCAACATATGAAAAGGGCTCTCCATAGTTTCCTACCAGAACCATAGTTTAATTGAGAGCCCGGCTCATCCGGACGATTAAAGCTCAGAGCTTCAGGATGAGCTTCCAGGTAGCACGGAATATTTCTTTTTTGCTTCACTGGCAAACATCTGGTTCATTTTCGGCCTTTCCCCTAACGGTGAGGCCTCATTTTAATAAAGTGTAAGTTGAAGTAAATTATGCAATTACAACATTATTTTTCAGGAAAAATTTTTTTAGCTTCAAATATTACAGGAATTAAAAAATATTTGCATTTAGTGGAATTTCTTTCTATATTCTACCAGGAGGTAGAATATGAGGTTTTACAAAACATCAGAATATGCGATTCGAGTACTGGTATTTATGGGCACCCGCAAAGAGGAAATCTTTTCGGTGAGGCGTTTGCATCAGTCCCTAAATATTCCGTACAAGTATCTGGCTCGACTGATGGGCACCCTCTCGGCAGCCAATCTGGTGCGCTCCATTCAGGGAAAACAGGGTGGATTCCAGATTTGCCAGAAAATTGACGATGTTTATTTGTACCAGATAATTGATGCGGTGGAAGGGCTGGAAAAATACAACAAATGTATTCTGGGGTTTGAGGAGTGTTCCGACGAAAACCCCTGTCCTTTACATGAATATTGGGTGAATATCCGCGATCAAATCAACAACATGCTTTACCACGTCTCATTGGCTGATCTGGTGAATAAGGTGAGGCAAAAAATTTGATTCCGGGAATTTTTTTTCTGGAAGTTGTAACTTTTTCCGGATTTTATAATCTTAAATTCTACATTTAGGTGTAATTTAACAGGAGGTATCCTATGGATTCTTGGTTGGACAAACTGATGAGCCGGAAAGGGC
>JALWDQ010000453.1:0-1198 GCA_027039625.1 Calditrichia bacterium
GACATAGGCCTCCACCCTTGGATCCACATTTGCAAAGGTGCCCACTGCGCCTGAAATCTTTCCTGTTGCAATGCAATCCCTTGCATTTTCAAGGCGCCTTAGGTTTCTTTTCATCTCGTCATACCAGATGGCAAGCTTTAGGCCAAAGGTTATGGGCTCGGCGTGGATTCCGTGGGAGCGGCCAATCATTACGGTGTATTTGTGCTCAATGGCCCGTCTTTTTATTGTCTCAAGGATTTCTCTTACATCCTCGATGATGATCTCCATGGACTCCTTCATGCGGATGGCCATGGCAGTATCAAGCATGTCCGAAGAGGTAAGGCCCCAGTGAAGGAATCTGGCAGACTCTCCCACATATTCTGCCACATTTGTCAAAAAGGCTATCACATCGTGCCTTGTCTCTTCCTCTATCTCAAGGATCCTCTTTTCATCAAAGTCTGCCTTTTCCCTGATGTCTTTTGCAGCCTCCTTTGGGATGACGCCAAGCTCGGCCCAGGCCTCGGCTGCAAGTATCTCCACCTTAAGCCAGGTGCGGTACTTGTTCTCCTCTGTCCAGATCTCTTTCATCCTGGGGCGTGAATATCTTTCAAGCATATTTCCTTACTCCTTTTTAGTCTAATAGGGATATTTCTCATCTAGGGCATCATAGATTGCCCTTACGATAACCTCCTGCTCCCCTCTTTCCAAGTATGGGTGCATGGGAATACTTAAGACCTCCCTGCTTGCCCTTTCAGACTCGGGATAATCCCCTTCCCTGAAGCCGAATTTCTTTAATAAAGGGGCAAGATGAAGGGGTGTGGGATAGTGAATGGCAGTTGGGATGCCCTTTTCCTTTAATTTTCCTAAAACCTCATCCCGTCTGTTTCCGTTAATCCTTATTGTAAACTGGGCAAAGACGCTTTTATACCCTTTAGGAATCCTTTGAAAGGAGATTAGGCCCCTTTGGGAAAGGGGTTTAAGAAGCTCAAAATAGATATTTGAGACCCTTTGCCGCATTTCTATCTCATTTATGAAATTTTTAAACTTTACCCTCAAGATGGCTGCCTGGATGGCATCAAGCCTTGAATTTAGCCCAAGTATCTCATGGCAGTATCTTTTTTTAGACCCGTGAACTCTAATCATCCTTGCACTTTCATAGATGGACTCATCACTTGTAAAGACCATTCCCCCATCGCCATAACAGCCAAGGGGCTTAGAA
>JALWDQ010000454.1:0-1197 GCA_027039625.1 Calditrichia bacterium
TACCCAGAGGGAACGGTTAACCAACGGGTATGGCGGGGTGGATTTTTTCTCTGCCACCTTCAATATAAACATTCCCCTCTATTTCTGGCGGAAACAACGGAAACAGGTGGAACAGCAATCCTTTCGTATCGAGCAAAATCAGTGGAAATATCGGGATGTGCTGAAGCAGGTTGAATCCGAAATTGCGGTGGTGTACGACGATTTACAACGTAACCTCAAATTACTGCAACTGTACCATCAGGGCATTCTTCCCCAGGGCACACAGAGTTTGCAATCCAATCTTTCTGCTTACCGCACCGATAAAGTGGATTTCCTGACCCTGTTAAATAGCCAGATGACGCTCTTCAACGATGAGCGGGATTATTATCGGGTTTTGAGTCATGCCTACCAGAATCTGGCCCGGCTGGCTTACCTGACCGGAAAAGAATTCCGGGTGGAAAAAGAATAGCGAGATGAGTCGGGAAACTTTAAACAGAAACAAAGGAGCATTAAATGAACCGTAAAATTTTTCTGGGTCTTGTGGTGGTCATCATCATATTGGGAATTGCCGGAGGAATAAAAGAAATCTGGTTTACCTCTACCGGAAATCATTCCGCGACGGAAGAAACGCATCTTTACACCTGTCCCATGCATCCGGAGGTCATCACCGAAGAGCCGGGTCAGTGCCCCAAATGCGGCATGGATCTGGTTCCGGTGAAACAGAGCGCCGGGGTGCAGAAAAAGGAACATCAATATGAAGAGGAAGAACCGCAGCTCTGGACCTGTGGCATGCATCCCGAGGTGTTACTGGAGGAACCAGGGCAGTGCCCCAAGTGTGGCATGAATCTGGTACCGGTAAA
The DNA here is from genome assembly GCA_027039625.1 of Calditrichia bacterium. Classification (GTDB taxonomy): domain Bacteria; phylum Calditrichota; class Calditrichia; order RBG-13-44-9; family RBG-13-44-9; genus JALXCH01. Next base: position 840 of record JALWDQ010000454.1, read on the forward strand.
AAAAGAAACAGCATTGCAGGAAGGGAAAACCCGGGGTAAAGGAAAAATTCTGTACTGGCAGGCGCCCATGGATCCCACCGAGATTTACGACCATCCGGGTAAATCGAAGATGGGCATGGATTTAATTCCGGTATATGAAAATGATGTACGCGCCGGAGCAGGTGGCGTTATCACCATCGATCCCGCCACGGTGCAAAATATGGGTGTGCGTACGGCAACGGTGCAAAAACGAGATTTTAACCGGACCATCCGCACCGTGGGCATCGTGAAATACGACGAAAGCAAATTGTTCACGGTAAATTCCCGGATTTCGGGCTGGATCGAGAAGTTGTATGTGGATTACACCGGGGAGATGGTA
>JALWDQ010000455.1:0-11982 GCA_027039625.1 Calditrichia bacterium
ACGGAAAGCCGTTGTACGAATATTTTCTGTACGTAAAGGCAAAGCTAAATGGCGTTTACGATATTAACGGAGGCATGTACGAAGAGACGTTTAATGTAGGTAAAATTCCGGTGTGGGGCACTGAGGAAGAAAAACGCTTCTGGATGGATATGCACCAGTCCCAGATTCGTTTTCGTGGACAAAGCGAAACGGCCCATGGCACCTATACGGCGTATCTGGAAGGTGATTTCTGGGGAGGGAACAAACATTTCCGCTTACGCCATTTGTGGTTCGAATATACTTTTGCCAATTTAGGCAAGAACTGGAAGTTCACCGGGCATATTGGTCAGGACTGGAGCTTTTTTGGGGATAAGGACATCTGGCCCAATGTGTTTGAATGGGACGGTCCCAGCTCCGGGGTGTGGCGGCGTGAACCGGAACTGCGTTTCTGGTTCGAGCGCAACGAGAACCTGCGTCTGGAATTTGGGGCGGCCAATCCGGGAGCCGAACTCTATTTCCCCGACCAGGGAATGAGCGTGGCTCGCAATCTAAATCCCGCAAAACAGCCGTTACCCGATTTTATTGGGGCCGTGAATAAAAAATTCGGGTTTGGTCATCTGCGATTTACGGCAATTTACCGGCATCTTACCTTTCGGGAGAATGAAAATTTAACCTCGCTTCCCGGGTACGGGGCCTCTTTTTCGGGATATATTCGAACAAGTTCCCAACGGGAGAATCCCATTCAGTTTCAGGTGGTAGCGGGAAGCGGAATTGCCACCTATTTAGTCTCCTTCAGCGGGATGAACTGGGATGCTGCACCGGATTCCAGTGGTACCATGCAAACCATTCCCACCATCGGAGGCTGGGTCTCTTACGAACACTGGTTTTCGAAAAAATGGCACGCCAATCTGGTACTGGGATATTCTCTTTTCCAGGCCAAGGAGCTGGCCCATTTCTCCATTCCGGGAACCGACTACTATGTGGTTTACTCCCAATCGCAAGCGGAAATGAAATATCTCCTGGTCAATTTCATGTGGAATCCTATTCCCAGCGTTGCTATTGGAGCAGAATGGAATTATGGGGTACGCAAAGACCGGCACGAAGGATTAATTATATCTTTTCCAGCGAGTCAATACAGCGTCATTGGAAAATCGCGGGCCGCCAACCGCATCAGTTTTGGTACTTTTTTTAATTTCTGAAAAAATTCCCGATCGGAAGGAAAGATGGAGAGCAGGGTCTATGGGGGTAATAAGGGGTATAGGGGGTATAGGGTCTATAGGGTTGAGAGAGAGTAATGAAAAATAACGGTCGTTTGGAGTTAAAATATGGATGATATCAGGAATTACCAGGTAGATTGCTTCCAAAAATATAAACAGGATATTCGATTACCCGAAAGGTACAATTATCTCTATGGGAATCCAGTAAATGTATTGGTACCCGTAGAGACGGCGGTGAATCAATTTATGATTGTAGGAGCCTATCCTTCTGCAAAGTTTATTACAATAAATGGGATAACAGATGTACCTGTTTTGGATAATGACTATCCCTTTTCCAGTGAAACATATTTTGATGGTTTGAGAGTGAGAACCGTTCCTTCTGGCAAAGAATTAAATGAAGTGATATTAAAACAAATAGGAATTGAACGACACGAGTGCTGGATAACTAATTTGGTAAAAGTGTTTTTATTTAAAGAAGGACATATTAAACGGTATAATGCATTGAATAACAATAATGTAGAAGAAAATAGGTCTAAGTTTGATGAATATGCCCAAAGGAGTATATCCTGGCTGAAAAAAGAAATTAAAATAGCAAATCCCAAATTAATAATTTTACTTGGTCTCGAAGTAACAAAGAACATATTTAAAATATCTGAACAGAAAGCAATAAGTTATTTTGATGGAAAAGTAAGAGAAATCGAAATGGATGGCGTTTTAAGAAATGTGGTTTGTTTTCCGCATCCTGGTATTTTAATGAGAAACCATGATAAAAATCCCTGGCCTGAATTGTTTAAAAATAAGATAGCACCAGAAGTAAAGTTGCTGGTAAAGAACATAAGAGCGAGCACATAAAATCAGCTTAATTTAACCGCAGGGTGCATAAATTGGAGCGTTCTCTGCGGTTAATTTTTGGAACCGCAAAGGACGCAAGGCAAAAATTGAGATTTGGAAATTGGAATTTGGAATTTAGTTCTCCCCTGCGTACTCTGCGCCCTCTTTGCGCACATTGCGGTTAATTCTTTAAACCGCAAAGAACGCTATGAATGCGCAAAGTTCGCAAAGGTAAAAATTGAGATTTGGAATTTGAGATTTGTTATTTGGGATTTGGGATTTGAGATTTGTTATTTGGGATTTGGAATTTGGGATTTGGGATTTGTTATTTGGGATTTGGAATTTGGAATTCGCCATTTGGAAGTTTCTTTTCTCTTGTTAAGCAAAATTGAGGTAACTTGACCATGATATTCGTGGAATTTGCAATTTTATTGCTGTGTATTCTGATTGGAGCGCGCAAAGGCGGCATTGCTCTGGGAACGGTAGCGGGCATCGGGCTATTGATTTTTGTATTCGGATTTGCCCTTCCTCCGGGTTCACCTCCCCAGGTGGTGCTGGGAATGATTATCGCCGTGATTACCGCGCTTGCCACCATGCAGGCTGCTGGGGGATTGGATTATTTAATTCTTCTTGCCACTCGCCTGATGAAGAAAAAACCGGAGTACATCACCTTTGTGGCACCGCTGGTGACGTATCTGCTCATCTTTATGGCAGGAACCCAGCACGTTATTTACGCATTACTGCCGGTGATTTCGGAAATTTCCATCAAAGCCCGGGTGAGGCCCGAACGCCCCCTCTCCATCAGCGTTATTGCCGCCATGTCCGGATTAATCGCTTCCCCCATCAGTGCCGTCTCCGTGGCTATGATTGGGGCGCTTACCTCGCACCATGTGGCTCTGCCCAAATTGATGATGGTGATGATTCCTTCCACTTTAATTGGTTTGCTGCTGGGCACGCTCTCCGTGGCATGGAAGGGCAAACCACTGGAAGTGGATCCGGTGTATCTGGAGCGGAAAAGAGCCGGAAAAATCCCCACCAACGAGACGCAATTAGAGATGGAAGGCAAACAACATAAAATTGCGCGCTATTCCACATATGTGTTCTTTCTGGCCATCCTGGCGGTGGTGATTATCGGGATGTTTCCGCAACTGCGCCCCACCTATCAGGCTCTGGTGGAAGGGCAGGCTCAAGCCCGGCAAATTCCTATGGGTGCAGCCATTATGGTTATCATGCTTGCCGCGGCGGGTTTGATGATGGTTCTTTTCAACACACCGCCAGCCCAGGTGGTTAAGGGCAGCATAATGCGCGGAGGAATTGTAGCGGTTATCTCCATTCTGGGAATTTCCTGGTTGGGCTCCTCCTTTTTCGAAGGCAATCGTCTCGCCATCATCAGCGGTATTGAATCGGTTATCGAAAGTGCGCCCTGGATTTTCGGAGTGGGTTTGTTCGTGCTCTCCATGCTCCTGTTCAGTCAGGCCGCTACCATCGTCACCCTGATGCCGGTGGGAGTGGCGCTGGGATTACCGGTAAGTTTGCTGGTGGGCTTCTATCCCGCAGTTAACGGATTGTTTTTTCTGCCCACTTACGGTACCATCCTGGCCGCCGTTTCCTTCGATTACACCGGAACCACCCGGATCGGGAAATATCTCTTAAACCACAGTTTTATGATACCCGGATTGGTCACCACCTTTTCTTCTACCGCCATTGCGGTGATACTGGCAAATTTTGTCTTCTAAACACTTGAAGGGCCAACCATTGTCCTGATAATGGGGAGAATTCAAAGAGGGGAAAATAACCGGTATTTCCCGGTTGAACCAAAGAAATTTTAACGGGAGTTTCTGGAAAAGCTCCTGGATTTAATAAACGAGGGATGACAATAAAAAACGTCGTGGAGGAAACCATGCCTGCTCAATTATCGAAAGTTGTGATGATGATTCTCATTCTGTTCACCCTGGGTTTTTCGCAGGAAGGATATCGAACAGAGAAGGACTTGCTGGGAACGATGAAGATTGCCAACAATCTTTATTACGGAGTACAAACCGCCCGAGCGGTGGAAAATTTTCGCATCAGTAGCACCCATGTGAAAGATTGGCCGGAGTTTGTGAAGGCACTGGCGCTGGTGAAGCTGGCAGCCGCCCGCGCCAATCATGAGCTGGGAGCGCTGGACGATAGGGTCTTCGGAGCCATCGAAGCAGCTTGCCAGGATATTATTAACGGAAAATACCATGACCAGTTTGTGGTGGATATGTACCAGGGAGGCGCCGGAACCTCCACCAATATGAACGCTAACGAAGTAATTGCCAATGTGGCGCTGGAACATCTGGGTAAGCCCAAAGGGGATTACCATACCGTGGAACCCCATGATCATGTAAATCTCTCCCAATCCACAAACGATTTTTATCCCACCGCCATTAAAGTAGCCTTTATTTTAAAAAATGAAAAATTGCTGCAGCAACTGGATGAGTTAATCGCAGCTTTTGAGGCAAAAGGAAAAGAGTTCCATAATATTCTGAAAATGGGACGCACGGAACTTCAGGATGCTGTTCCCATGACGGTGGGGCAGGAATTTCAGGCTTTTGCCGATCAGTTACGGGGACAGAAGAAGTTTTTGCAGGACGCCGAGACGTATTTGTATGCTATCAACATGGGAGGCACGGCCATTGGCACGGGATTAAATGCGGTGGCGGGTTTCCCGGAAAAATGTGCTGAGCACCTGGGTAAATTGCTCCACAAGCCCATCCATCCTGCTCAAAATCTAATTGCTGCCACTTCGGATATGCAGAGCTTTGTGGTGTATTCTTCCGCTCTTAACTCTCTGGCTGTGGCGCTTTCCAAAATTGCCAGCGACCTGATTTTGCTCTCTTCCGGTCCTCGAACCGGCATTTTCGAAATCAATCTTCCGGCATTGCAACCCGGTTCTTCCATCATGCCGGGTAAAGTCAATCCCGTTATTCCGGAACTGGTCAATCTCATTGCCTTTCGGGTGATGGGTAACCATACAACGGTTACCACTGCAGCAAAAATGGGACAGTTGCAACTCAATGCTTATGAACCCATCATCCTTCTGGCGGTTATTGAAGCGCAAACGATTCTAACCAATGGCATGAAAACCTTCAACGAAAAATGCGTTTCCGGAATTACGGTGAATGAAGATGTGGTGAAACGGTATATCGAACGCAGCATTGGTATTGTAACTGCTCTGAATCCGGTATTGGGTTACGATAAAGCCACGGAACTGGCGGCCGAAGCCCTGAAAACCGGGAAGGGAATTCTGGAACTGGTGCGCGAAAAGAAATTGTTAACAGACCAGCAAATTAAAGAAATTCTCAATCCCGAGCGGGTTGCCGGGTTGAAGAAAAAATAAGCCTTTCTCTTCCTGAATAGGATGCGCGACTATCTGGTGCGCACTTTGAGAGATAAGGAAGCGTTATATTAATTTTGGAGGATAAAATGTCCACCAACGAGGAGCAATACAAACAGGCCATTTACATTTTTTTGCGGGTTGGCTTCCTGGCGGTGATATTGTACTGGGCGTTTAAAATCATTGAACCATTTATCCTGCCCACGGTGTGGGGCATTATCATCGCGGTGGCTTTGTATCCCCTGCACCGGAAATTCGCTGCCATGTTAGGCGGAAAAGAAAAACTGTCTGCCATTTTGATTACCTTGACAGGCATTTTACTGGTGCTCATTCCTTCCCTCTATTTCATTAGTTCCACCGTGGAGGGAGTTCAACGGCTTGCGGTTCAGATTCGCTCGGGAGAGATGGTGATTCCTCTTCCGCCGGAGAAGGTTGCCCATTGGCCGCTTATTGGCAAACCCACTTACGACGTGTGGAAGCTTTTTGCCGAAAATATGGATGCAGCGATTTCCCGCTTCTCCCCCGAAATTAAAATGTTGATGCAGAGCTTAATCCGTTCCGTTTCCGGCCTGGGAGTCACCCTACTCCTGTTTATTGTCTCCATTATTATTTCCGGGGTGTTTCTGGTGAAAGCCAAGGCTTCCGAAAAAGCGGCGCATTCCATTTTTAACACCCTGATTGGCAAGCACGGAGAGGAGTTTACCCGACTCTCCGGTGCCATCATTCGCAGTGTGTTGCAGGGCGTGTTGCTGGTGGCTGCGGTTCAGGCGTTGTTGGGTGGCATCGGCATTGCGCTTGTTGGAATTCCCGCTGCGGGGTTATGGGCGATTGTAATTCTGCTGCTGGCTATTATGCAGCTGCCCCCATTGCTTATTCTGGGACCGCTGGCCGTGTATGCCTTTACCATTACCGGAACCACCCCGGCAGTCATTTTTACTGTGTGGAGTTTGCTGGTAAGTATGAGCGACGCCTTTCTGAAACCTTTATTTTTAGGTCGGGGTGTGGATGTGCCCATACTGGCCGTTCTGCTGGGTGCCATCGGCGGGATGATGTATTCGGGAATAATCGGTCTGTTTGTGGGTGCCGTGGTACTGGCGATTGCCTACAAACTATTTCAGGCGTTGCTGGTGGAAGATGTTCTGGAGAAAGAGTGAAGCAGTTCCCAATTCGCTAATTGGTTTAATAAAAGGTGGAGGCGTGGTACGGGAGAATACCATGGGCGTAAGAAGTGAAGTTGTTAGAAGCCTTGTTTCCTTCATAATGTAAATGTGCGAGTTATAGTTTATTCAGGAGGGAAATTTTCCAAGGTTCTGAAAACCATCCAGGGTAAACATTTTTATTTTGGCTATTCTTCAAAATGTTTTTAAATCTTCATTGGAATAGTACATTTGGAATAGTACATGAGGAAGCGAGAGGATGGCAGAAAATTGTGTTGTAATTCGGAATCGGTTCTATTTACTCCCTGGTACTGGTACGGTTTCCGCTTCGCGATCTTCGGCACCCTGGATATGGGATTCATTTCTTCTTCCGACCAGGTTCCGGCCTGGAACTACCCTATTTTTCGTATTGGATTGGGTCTGCGCACCAGTAACGACCACCTGGTTTTTAAAAACATTCAGTTTAGTGTAAATTATTATTCCACCTCCCCCAGCGATAATTTCTGGAGGTTTTCCTTCACCACCCGCGAGCCGCAACTTTTCCGGGCAGTCCATGTATCCGCCCCGGCCATTTTTGAATACAGATAAGATTACCCCGCCCCTCGTTTGCAGAAAAAATTACCATATTTGCGAAAGGAAGATTCCGATGTGCCTTATTATGTTTATATTTCAATAAAAGAAAAGGGATAGTACAAATTATCGAACTGACAGAGGTCATGGGGATAACGATAGAATTAAAATGGTATGAGCAGTTAATCCGGTTTGATTTATTTAGGAAAGATGCTGGCGGGCGCCGTATTGGTCTGCAGCGCATCGTTATTAAATTCGATCGACTGATTATTAACGGGAAAACGGTGCCCATTAACACGGGAACAGTAGGCGCAGAAGGAGGTCGGGGAGCAGGCGCCAGGATGGTGGGTGCCGGTGCCCTGATTGGTGCCGCAACCGGTGACGCCGGTAAAAGAGCAGCGGTGGGAGCGGAATTGGCTCTTTTAGCCGGAGATCGCCATATTCAAATTCCTGCCGGAACGAAAATTGAACTAAAATTAACGGAACCAGTAACACTGAGGTGAATTGTTCATCGAATAAGAAGCAAAGGAGGTTCAGACTGTTTCTGGGTTTTTTAACGCAATTGCAAGCCTAAGCAGAGAAATCCGAGGATTAGCACCCGTTTGGAAGAAAATGATGATAATTCATTTCAATTAATTAAAAGGAGAGGTGTTATATGAAATTATCACTGATTTTTCGGAAACAGTGGAAATTGGGGGTTGTGTTTTTGATTTTAGCGGGATTCACCTTCTGGTTAGTCTCCTGTTACCCCGGCGAACCGTTAAGCCCTTCTGAAACCGATGTGATTACCACTTTTGTAAAGAAGGGGGTTAGCTTTGCGGATAAGAAAACCTATGCCATGCCAGATACGGTAGCGTATGTGGGTAAAAATAATAACGTTGAACCCCTCGATCTTCAGCTTGCCGGGTACATTCTAACCGCTATTAAGAACAACATGCAGGAATACGGTTACACCCGGGTAGCAAATCCCCAGGATGCGGATGTGGTGGTGGTCTCCCTGGCAACCAAAACGGAATGGACGACCAGTACCTGCTATCCCTGGTACTGGGATTGGTGGTGGGGAACTCCCGGATGGTGTTACCCGGTGGCGTACAAATTTGATACCGGCACCGTGCTGATTGTAATGGTAGATCCGGACGAAGCGGGGCAGAAATCCACAGCTTTATGGGTAGCGGGAATTAATGGGCTAATCGACAGTGCTTCGAATGCCCGGGAGCGCATCACCCGTGCCATAAATCAGGCATTTCTGCAATCCCCGTATCTGGGCGAAGGTAAATAATTTGAAATTAAAAAAGTGGGGTAATGTGTGATGAAAAAGATCGTCGTTTTCATAATAATGTTTGTCATGGTATGTGGGGTTTTCTTTACCACCGGTTTTTCCCAGAACTGGTACGGAGTACTTAATTACGAAATTGGGATTCCCGCCGGAGATACACGCGATTTTATTGGCGCTACCAGCTTTCGGGGATTTGGAATGAGCTTTCGCAAGACACTGGATTCCTATACTACCATAGGTTTTACCCTGGATTGGAATGTGTTTTATAAGCGTACCAGTGAAACCATCCAGGTGAATACGGAAAATCCCGGCGCTATTACCGGAATTCAGGATCGTTATTTAAACGCATTTCCCATTATGCTGAATGTTCACCGTTATTTTACCGTGGGAAAAGATAAACGGATTTTTGTGGGCTTGAACGGAGGCGGATACCTTATGAGTCAGCGTCTGGGAATTGGAATTTTTGAATTTCACGATGATGACTGGGAGTGGGGCCTCGCACCGGAAGCAGGTTTCATTTTTCCGGTTAGCTTGAATACCAGTCTGGTGCTCACGGGACGGTATAATTATACTTTTGGTGGCGAGTTACCCACCGGGACGGAGGTGAATCATCAGTACTGGAGCATCGGAATTGGAATTGCCTGGCAGCAGTTTTAGAAGAAATACCGTAAATTTATCCGCCTGGATGAGGAAAGTTCCTGATTCAGGCGGATGTTTGCTTTTTGCACTAACCTCGCCACATGGCACGAATCCCTTCCATAATGAATTCCACCGCAATGGCAGAAAGAATCAATCCCATCACCCGATTGAGCACATTGATACCGGTTTTCCCGAGAACCCGGGCGATGGGAATCGCCATCCGTAAAAAAATCCACACAATGAGGGCCGTTACCAGACAGCTCCCCAGAATAAATAAGTGATCGATCAAGGCGCTCACTTTATGGGAATAAATAATGACGGTGCTAATTGCCACCGGCCCGGCCATTAACGGAATTGCCAGCGGGACCACGGCGATATTGTCGCGCTCTTCGGCTTCCGCCGCTTCTTCCGGGGTGTGTTTGGTGTGCAACTGTTTGGCGTGAAGCATTGCAATGGCCATGAGCAAAAGCAAAATGCCACCGGCTATTCGGAATGAGGGAATGCTAATCCCGAAAAATTTTAACACCGCTTCTCCGCTTAAACTGGCTACCACCAGAGCAATTGCTACCGAAATTGCCGCGGTACGGGCAATGCGTTTGCGCTCGTAGGCCGTTTGATCCTCGGTTAAACTCACAAATACCGGCACTGCTCCTAGAGGATTTACAATAATCAAAATGGCCGTAAAAATCTGGATATAGTCACTGAACGAAAGCATGGGAACTCCCGGAGTTTTATATTTCTCCAGAACAAATTTAAAATTATTAACCAGAAACAGATATTTTAATATAAACTTTTTCAAGGAATAGAGCAGGCCGAAAATAAAAATTTTCAGCATCCATGCTGGAGTGCACAGGAGAATCCCTCAAAATAACTAATTGTGGGAGTGAAAAAGTGTTGGATAAAAAAAGAGGCTCCATCCCAAACTACAGGGACGGAGCCTCAGGGTGCATCGTGATGAGGCTTAAACTGTTTTGGTGTCCATACGATGTACCGGGTGACTTAATCCCACCCACAGACCAAGTGTACCCATGTCCAATCCCACAATGATAAAATTCAGCGGATGAATCAAAGTGGTAATGATACAGCTCAGAATTAACCAGGGTCCCAGAATTCCGTTGACAATGCATTGCCAATGCCGATAAGCCCAGAAGCCAAACACAGCAGTCAGAATACCCGTAACAGGATGTTGTAAAGAAGAAATTAAACCAGACAGAATGAGCCAGAGACCAAGAATTTGGCTAATCCAACCTTGCCACACCGGTAGTACCTCCTGATAATGTAAATTCTTAGCTCTGACCTTCTGTCGTAAGCTTACCTTCCTGTTAATCCATACATTATAAAATGCAATTTTCGTAGTGTTCCCTGATTTTATTCAAAAAGAAATGAAAATTTTCTGGGAGGGGAGAGTTGGTTGGAAGGGGATGCCACTGCTAATAATTTCCCATCTTGGATAAAAAGTTTAAACTCTGGATTTCTCGAACAGCCCCATTTTTCTCTTTATATCCAGACGAATGCATCCCCCTGGGAATAAAAAGATAAGCGAAAATAAAGTGCAAATTTGACATTCGGTATTTTCACATTCACAAAAAACCAGATGCTTGATGCAAATATTCCGTAATTTTACCGGAGCGTTTACTTCTCCCAATATTGCTTTAAAAGAGCATCAATAAGCGCAGTTAATTTTTCTTTGAGTGGTTCTTGGGGATTAAATCCGGTATGGTCGTAAGCAATGGTTTGCTCCGGGGTAATAAGAAACAATTGTGGTAAATTTGTGATCCGATAGCGCTTACTTGCCACACCATATACATCCAGCAAAATAGGGAGTTGTATCCCATTTTTTTCGGCGTAGCTCTCTACCAGTTCCTTCTTTTCTTTTACATTAATCAGAAAAAATTTCACCGGTTTCCCCTGATACTCCTCTGCCAGCTCTTCCAGAATTTTATATTCTGTACGGCAGGGCTCACACCAAGTGGCAAAAAAGCTAAGCAACACTATATTTTTTTCGTTTTTCTTGTAGGCAGATTTTTTGGTACCGCAGTAATCATTCAGGAAGTGGGATTTGCCCTGGAGATCTTTCAGATAAAAGTTAGGCGCAGTCTTTTTTGCTGCGGGCTCCGTGTTCTGTGCGGAGGCAAGGATTACTAATAAAATCAATATAAAGAGAACAATTCGTTTCATAGGCTTCCTCAATTCCAGGATTTCCCGCCTTTATCTTCTTAGTCCGATTCATGGCAAAATTAATTCTTCCGGAGGGATTATACAACAAACAATCAATTTATTTCGGGCAGTCAATGCACCTCTAAAAAATCCATAAAATTATTCCGGGTAACGACACTTGTTTGTGCTTCCGGATAGGCGTTCAAAAAGGTTTTGGGGAATTTCATTTTCCGGGTAGGATTCCATTTAAATTCAAAGGCGTATAATTTCCCGCCATATTCTTCAATATAATCAATTTCCTGCTGGGCATGGGTGCGCCAGAAATAGGTATTTACTTGCCTGCCATGATAGTGATTGACTTTTCTTCTCTCGGCTATCATAAAATTTTCCCAAAGGGCACCCACATCCTGCCGGAAAGAAAGCGGGTTGAAATTTTTAATCACCGCATTACGAATTCCATTGTCAAAGAAATAAATCTTGCGACTCTTTTTGATTTCATTCCTTAGATTTCGGGAAAGGGATTGCAATCGAAAAACGATGAATGCCTTTTCCAGTAAATCAATGTAGCGTTCTACCGTTTGTTTATCAGCACCGATGAGTTGTCCGAGTTCATTGTAAGAAACTTCGCTGCCGATTTGCAGCGCCAGAGCACGAACTAATTTTTCCAGAATAACCGGTTTCTTGATTTGCTCGAGGGCAAACAAGTCCTTGTATAAATAGCTTTCGCTTAATAGGGAGAGCAGTTCAATCTCTTCTCCCGGATGGGTAACCACCTCGGGATATTAACCGTAAATC
>JALWDQ010000456.1:0-1196 GCA_027039625.1 Calditrichia bacterium
ACCTTGGCCTGGGAGAGCGTAGAGAGTTGAGGGCCGCCATCGGGCGAGCCCGGATACCAGGTCGCGCAGGCACCCCAGGCCGTCTATTGCGTCTTGGAAAGAGAACTTTTCAAGGAGGTGCGCTGTGACGCTCCTTGCGGTCGGTGTTGACGTCAGTCAACACACCTTGGACGTGGCCCTGTGCTCGTCCGAGGGCCAAGTCACCGCGCTGGGTTCGTTCACCAATGACCCGGCGGGGTTCGAGGAACTGGAGGCGGCGTTGACCAAAGCCAAGCGTCGCCACCAGGCGGAAGGCATCCATCTGGTGATGGAGCCTACCGGGGGCTACGAGCAGCCCCTGGCCTTCTTCGCCTTCCGGCGGGGCTGGGTAGTCAGCCTCCCCAATCCCCGGCAGGTGCGGTACTGGGCCCGTGGGGTCGGTATCCGGGCCAAGACCGACCGGGTGGACGCCGAGATGCTGGCCCGGTACGCCGTGGCCCAGACCCCACCGGCTTGGAAACCGCTGCCGGACGAGGTGGCCCAATTGGAGGCCCTCCTGTCACGCCAGGAAGACCTGCGGGCCATGCTCCGGCAGGAGCGCAACCGCCGCCACGCTCTGAAGGCCCGCGGCGTCTACCAAGAAGCGGTGGCCCAGAGCATAGAGGGCAGCATCGCTCGTCTGGAACAGGATGTGTCCCAGATTGAGCGGGCCATCCGCCGGCACCTGGACGACCACCCGCACCTTAAGAGGCGGGTCAAGCAATTGCTCACCGTCCCCGGTGTCGGGAGGCAGACGGTGTTGTTCCTCTTGGTGCTCCTCTATCGCTGGGGCACCCTTACCCAAAATCAGGGGAGCAACAAAGGGCTCACCGCCTATGTGGGGTTGGACCCGCTCCCTTATGAGAGCGGTCGCAGCGTGCGCAAGCGACGCTCTATTTCGCGGCAAGGCAACCGCCTCATACGCCGCAAGTTGTTTATGGCCGCCTTTGGCGGAGTGAGAGGAGACAGCCCCTTGCGGGCTTTCTACGAGCGGCTGGTGGGCCGCGGTAAGTCCAAGAAGTTGGTTCTGGTGGCGGCGGCCAGAAAAATCCTGATGTGGGCCTGGGCGGTCTTCCGGGACAACACCGTTTTTGACCCTCAGCGGGCCGTAGCCCGTTGATCCAGGCCTTGACATCATGAGAGAATCTACGTCGCGGTAACGAGGTACGGTAGGGGCG
>JALWDQ010000457.1:0-3786 GCA_027039625.1 Calditrichia bacterium
TTTGTCACCGGCGTGGGGGACAATCCTCCCCTGCACATTCATCATGCACCTTCCGTGGCGGATGGGATAGCGGATCCCGTACCGGGACTCATGGCCGGTGGTCCCAATCAGTATCTCCAGGATCCGGTGCTGGCCGCTCATTTTTCCTCTTCTACGCCACCGGCCCTGTGTTACATCGACGATCAAGGCAGTTACGCTTCCAACGAAATTGCCATCAACTGGAACGCCCCGCTGGTGTTTGTATCGGGGTATTTCGACCGCAGCGCAGTTTCTGCCATCACCCAGGGTAATACTCCCATTCTCCTCTCGGAAATTGAGTTATTCCCTAACTATCCCAATCCGTTTAACAATTCAACCACTTTACATTTCCGGCTGGTTGGTGCCCAGAAGCTGGAGTTACAAATTTTCGATGTGCTGGGAAAAATTCTCTGGCGGAAAAATTTGGGATGGCTACCGGCGGGGACGCATGATGTTTGTTTATCAGGGTTTTCCGGACGGCAGGGGGAAAGCGGTTCGGGAGTTTACTATTATCGGTTGGTGGGGAAAAATGTCTCGGCAGTTGGGAAATTTGTGATTTTGAAATAAATAGGAAAAGTGCATCATCGGCGATTCAAGAAATAAAAGGAAGAAAATCGGAGAGGTACAATGAGGGTTATGTTACGGAGGCGGTTCTTCTCTTTTGTGCTGTTTTCGTTTCTGATTGGTTCATCTTTTTCTGCCACCACCCCGGATGAAATTGACCGGAAAGTGGAAGCACTGTTGCAGAAAATGACGCTTGAGGAAAAAATCGGGCAAATGACCCAGGTAACCATTCAGGTGGTCTCGCGCAAAGGACCAAAGGGCGAGCACCAACTGGATCCCCGAAAACTGCGTAATGCTATTGTTAAACATCACGTGGGTTCCATTCTGAATGTGGATCCCGGCGCCTATTCCTTGCAGCACTGGCACGAGATCATCCGTCAGATTCAGGATGTAGCCACTCGAGAGACCCGCCTGGGCATTCCGGTAATATACGGCATCGATGCCATTCACGGAGCCAACTACACCCGGGGTGCCACCCTTTTCCCCCAGAGCATTGGCATGGCTGCCACCTGGAATCCCGAACTGGTTCGTAAAGAGGGCGAAATCACGGCTCTGGAAGTACGCGCCTCGGGAATTCCCTGGAATTTCAATCCCGTCCTGGGAGTGGGACGCCAGCCCATCTGGCCGCGCTTTTTCGAAACCTACGGCGAAGATCCGTACCTGGTGAGTGTGCTGGGACGGGCATACATTAAGGGGCTGGAAGGTGAGGACAACGACATTTCCCGCTCGAATCGAGTGGCGGCTTGCATGAAACATTATCTGGGTTACAGCTTTCCCCTCACCGGGCAGGATCGTACACCGGCCTGGATTCCAGAACGGATGTTGCGGGAAATCTTTCTCCCTCCGTTTCGCGCCGCGGTAAAGGCAGGTGTCCATACCGTGATGATCAATTCTTCCGAAATTAACGGAGTTCCTGTGCATGCCAGCAAATACCTGCTCACCGATGTGTTGCGGAAGGAACTGGGGTTTCGGGGAATGGTGGTTACGGACTGGTACGACATCATCAATCTGTACCAGCGGGAAAAGGTGGCTACTTCCCGCAAGGAAGCCGTGAAACTGGCAGTACAAGCCGGGATTGACATGAGCATGGTGCCGTTCGATTTCAGTTTTGCCAGCGATTTGCTGGAACTGGTGCAGGAAGGTGCAATTCCTGAATCTCGCATCGACCAATCCGTGCGCCGCATCCTGCGCCTGAAGTTTGAGCTCGGGTTGTTTGAGAATCCCTATCCGCTGGCGGAGTTGAGCAAAAAATTTGCCACGGAGGATTCCCGCCGGGTGTCGCTGCAGGCGGCACAGGAATCCATCACCCTGCTTAAAAATAAGAACAACGTTTTACCTCTCAGGAAAAATTTACGGGTGCTGGTTACCGGACCCACCGCCAATTCCCTGGCACGGTTGAATGGCGGCTGGAGCTTCACCTGGCAGGGAAATGACGAGAGTTATTATCCGGCAGAAAAGATGACAATTCTGGAAGCGGTGCAGCAAAAAATCGGTAAGGCACAGGTTACCTATCTCCCCGGTACGGATTATGATAAAGCCATCGATATCGAGGCGGCAGGGAAAGCAGCCCGGCAGGTGGATGCCGTGATCCTGTGCCTGGGCGAGCATGCTTATTGCGAAACGCCCGGCAACATCTCCGACCTCTACCTGCCCGAAGTCCAGTACCAACTGGCACGGGCGGTGAGCCAGGCGAATGTTCCGGTAATTCTGGTTCTCGCCGAGGGACGCCCGCGGATTATTCATCCCATTATCGATGCCGTGGATGCGGTGGTTATGGCATATTTGCCGGGACTGGAAGGCGGCCCCGCCATTGCCGATGTGTTGTTCGGGGAGGTGAACCCCTCCGGAAAACTGCCTTTTACTTATCCTAAATTTCCCAACGATTTGAAATGGTACGATTATAAAAACAGTGAGATTACCCCGCCAAACCGGTACGATCCCGAATTCCCATTCGGATTTGGTTTGAGCTACACCCAATTTGAATACCGCGACCTAAAACTGGATAAAGAAACGATTAAACCGGGAGAAACGCTCACTGTGCAGGTGTCGGTGAAAAACACGGGTGAGAGAAAGGGCAGGGAAGTGGTGCAGCTTTACTTGAGTGATCTGGTTCGCTCTGTGACCCCGCCGGTTCGTCAGCTTAAACGATTCCGCAAGATTGAACTTAAACCGGGGGAAACGAAAACCGTGACTTTTTACCTGAATACGAAAGATATGGAATTTATTGGAATTGATAACCGACCAACCGTGGAGGCGGGTGAATTTCGCATAACCGTTGGCGGACTGGAAAAAAGCTTTCGCCTGGTAAATGAATAGGATGTTCAATTTGGTGGCGGTTTTTTGGAAAAGAAGGATGAGGGAGAACAACCGGGTGGTAAAACCTCGGATGAATTCATACATTGTCACATGCTTGATTTTGAGTCTTTTCGTTTCCATCGCCTCTGCCCAGCAGCCGGTGCTGAACGAAATCATGGCTTCTAATGCCACTACCATTGCCGATATTGACGGCGACTATCCGGATTGGATCGAAATTTTTAATCCCACTTCCAGTCTCTTAAACATCACCGGCTATGCTTTAAGCGACGATAGCACCAATCTTTTGAAATGGATCTTCCCGGAGGTGATTTTGCAACCCCAGCAGTTTTTACTGATATTCGCTTCCGGGAAGAACAGGCGCATCCGGGCGAACCACTGGGAAACGGTAATTAATCGCGGCGATGTCTGGAAATATTTTGTGGGAACCAGTCAGCCACCTGCCGATTGGATGCAACTGAACTTTGATGATTCAGCCTGGCCTGCCGGTCCCAGCGGGCTGGGTTACGGCGATGGGGACGATTCCACCATTGTACCCCAGACCATTTCGCTTTTTATCCGCAGAAAATTCACTGTAAGCGACCCTGCCAACGTGGTTCTGGCACAGTTGCATGTGGATTACGATGATGCATTTGTAGCTTACCTGAATGGTGTGGAAATTGCCCGTGCCAATATTGGAATTCCAGGCGTGCCGCCCCTCTACAACGAGCTAGCAAACTCCAGCCATGAAGCACAGATGTACCAGGGCGGGTTACCCCAGGCCTTCTCTATCGACAGCGTTGCCAGTTTACTACAAGCAGGCGAAAACGTGCTTGCTATTCAGGTGCACAACGTGAGCGCTTCTTCATCGGATATGACCATCATTCCCTTCCTCTCGCTGGGTCTGAAGAC
>JALWDQ010000458.1:0-1194 GCA_027039625.1 Calditrichia bacterium
AATTACAATTATTTAAAAAAACAAATAATTAAGCTGTTTTTTTATAATCTAACCATATTTTTACTTTTTATTCGTGTTCATTCGTGTGATTCGTGGGTAAAACTCATTCTTTTAATTCGTGGGCAAATAATTCGTGGTTAAATGCTTATTTGTGTGATTCGTGGGAAAAGTATCTTCTTTTTAACATCTTGCAATAAAATTTTGTCCTTTTGCATGAACCTCTTTCTTTTATTAAATTTACGGGCTCAAATTCTTGAAGTGAATTTAGCCGGAAAAAGGGTCAACAAATGTCGAAAGCCATGGTAAAAGCGGAGCACAGCGAGGAAATCCCCAAACACTATAATCCCAAAAATGTGGAAGATCGCTGGTATCA
This sequence comes from Calditrichia bacterium, assembly GCA_027039625.1. Lineage (GTDB taxonomy): Bacteria > Calditrichota > Calditrichia > RBG-13-44-9 > RBG-13-44-9 > JALXCH01. The sequence goes on from JALWDQ010000458.1 coordinate 374, forward strand.
ATTCTGGGTAGAAGGCGGTTATTTCAATGCCGATGTAAATCCAGAAAAAACACCCTATACCATCGTCATTCCTCCGCCCAATGTGACTGCTGCGCTGCATATGGGGCATGCTTACAACAACACCATTCAGGATATTTACATTCGCTTCAAGCGTAAACAGGGCTACGAAACGTTGTGGTTGCCGGGAACGGATCATGCCGGAATTGCTACGCAGAATGTGGTGGAAAAGGAATTGCGCAAGGAGGGGAAGACCCGTTTCGATCTGGGACGGGAAGCGTTTGTTAAGCGGGTGTGGGAATGGAAAGAACAGTACGGAAACCGCATCATTTTCCAGTTGAAAAAGATGGGGTCTTCCTGCGACTGGCGGAGGGAACGCTTTACCATGGACGAAGGGTTGTCCCATGCCGTGCGCGAAGTGTTTATTCGGCTGTATAATAAGGGCTGGATTTATCGTGGAAAATACATCATCAACTGGTGTCCGCGCTGCGGCACGGCTCTCTCCGACGAAGAAGTGGAATACAAAGACCTCAAGGGACATCTCTGGTACATTAAATATCCGGTAAAGGGCAGTTCGGATTATCTGGTAGTTGCTACCACCCGACCCGAAACCATGCTGGGCGATACCGCCGTGGCGGTGCATCCCGAAGATGAACGATATGCCCATTTGATTGGTCAGACGGTGATTCTTCCTTTGGTGGAGCGGGAAATTCCGGTCATTGCCGATCGCCAGGTAGATCCTGAATTCGGAACCGGTGCCGTTAAAGTAACGCCTGCCCACGACCCCAATGACTTCCAGATTGCCCAGCGCCACAATTTGCCCC
>JALWDQ010000459.1:0-1194 GCA_027039625.1 Calditrichia bacterium
AGCTAAATGTGGAAGTGATTGCACCGGGACTGGTGGAAGAAGGAACCACTTACAAAGTGCTGTTTCATTCCGAGGGAGAGCTTCCCGATTACAAAACTACCACTTACGATATTTACAAGGAGCTTCCTGATACTTCTCTGCTCATTGCCGGGGACAATGATGCTACCGAATTTGGTCCCGGCAAACCCAGTTTACCGTTCGATGGAATGGTGGTTACTTTCCGCAACGACACAACCATCGACATCGATCGGGAGCAGACTGGCTGGCTGGTGGGTAACAGCAATCTGGACATTCATGTACAAAAACACAAAGCTTTTGCCGTGCTGTCCACACCCTGGCCATCGGATTACGAAATTACTTTTTACGATGATTATGTGGATACCTCCTATAACTTCAAAATTCCCGTAAAATTTAAAATTCACAATTTGACGTACGATTACGATGCCGAGTTCGAAATCTGGGATAAAGATGGAGACGGTGAGCTTTCCGTTGGCGATTCATTGACCATCATCGAGTTTGTGGGCACCATGTACAAATTTGCCTGGGATGTGACCTACTTCCCGCCGGTGAATCCCGGGGAAACGCCGGTGGAACCGCAGGCTGGCGATCGCTATCGCATCCGGGTAACCAAACCGTTCCACGAAGGCGATTACTTCCGGTTTACCACCCATTCTGCTCGGGAGGATAAGAATCTGGCCCGAGAGCAGTTGAAAAATATTCGCGTGGTACCCAATCCCTACATCGGTGCAGCGGCCTGGGAGCGGCGAACCCTTTTTGGTTCCGGTCGCGGCGAACGCAAAATCGACTTCATTCATTTACCGGCGAAGTGTACCATCCGGATTTACACCATGGCAGGTGCTCTGGTTAAAACCATCCATCACGATAGCCCGGTGGAAAACGGAGCGGAATCCTGGAATCTGATTTCGGACGACGGAATGGAGATTGCTTACGGCGTTTACATTTACCACGTGGATGCGCCAGGAATTGGGACTCACATCGGAAAGTTTGCCGTGATAAAGTAAGGCCGCACTGAATCACGGGAAGCGATAAAATAACAGCATTTACCAACAGGATGCGGTGATGCAAAGTTTACTGTGAGCAGAGTAAAATGAACCGATTGAATTAAAAAGCAGAAGATTGAACCATGAATTTTTTCACTGACTTTGAAATGGTTTTTGGTGTTTTCAGCCTGTT
>JALWDQ010000460.1:0-1194 GCA_027039625.1 Calditrichia bacterium
CGGTTACTCCATTTCTGGCTGCAAAAAAGAGTGTGTTATTGCAGACGGTGATTTTCTCCGGTTTTGCGTTGGGTGCTCCCGGATAAATATCTTTGATCAGCTTGGTCGTCGTCGTCGTACCACCGCTCCCCCACAACTCCCGACCAAAACCATTCTTGTAAGCAGAAAAATAGAGGGTGTTATTCATGCAGACCAACTCCAGCGGATTTGAGGACTGCAGACCGTTTTCGATGTCCATTACCTGTACGGCATTTCCTGCATTCCCGTTGCTTTTCCAGAGCTCTATGCCGGTTGTTCCGTCACTGGCTGAAAAAAACAAGGTATTGTTGCAAACGGTCAACCAATTGGGATTGGCATCATCGCCTCCGCTGTTGATGTCTTTGAGCATCTGTGTGCCGCCTTCCGTGCCGTCACTGACCCACAGTTCACGCCCCTTGTTACCGTCATCAGCTACAAAATAGATCTTGGAATTAAAGGCGACAAACTTTCGTGGACTCGAATTGTCGGATCCTTGATTGATATCCTCGAGGAGTTGCGTACCCTGTTCGGTTCCGTTGCTGATCCAGAGTTCCGTGCCATGGGAATCATCATTTGCGGAAAAAAAGATGTAGTTTCCTGCTGTAGCGATACTTCTCAATTTTGATGGTTCAAGCGCTTTGAGCAGCCGGGTTCCATTCCGTGTTCCATCCGTTACCCAGAGTCCTTTTTGGGCAACCATATCTGATCCGATAAAGTAATGCTTCCCTCCCATCTCCACCATTCGGGTGAAGAGATACACCGGTGCCGGCTGGCTGTTAATGTCCTTAAGCATCCGGGTTGCCGAACTGCTGAGGCCGTTGGTCGTCCACGGTTCTATGCCATGCTGCGGATCGCTGAACGGGAAAACAAGCACATCACGTGCCGTCACCGTCACGTTGGCTTCACTGCTGGCATTGTGCTCATCGGTTACCCGCAGTGTGACAACATATTGGCCGGCTCTGTCAGGCGTAAAAGCACTTTGAACCTGTGTCCGATCCTGCAGCAGAACGCCGCTGCCGTCGGGTGTCTGGCTCAGACGCCATTCGTACGTCAGGGCATCCCCGTCACTGTCTGTGCTTCCGTTTCCATCCAGATACACCCGGGTATGAATATCCACCGTCTGATCTGTCCCGGCATCGGCAACCGGCGGGTGATTTTGAGATGCTGTTTTGCCAC
>JALWDQ010000461.1:0-1192 GCA_027039625.1 Calditrichia bacterium
CCAGCGCCTCCCGGGGTGATTTTGCCTTTATGAAGCTGCCCAATGTTTCGAACAATTTCTACGCCACAGCCGTGCTCTCCTGGGAACTGGATTTCTGGGGGAAATATCGGAATCTGACCAAAGCGGCCAAAATGGAATATCTGGCCTCGGAGTTCGGTATGCGCTCGGTACAAATCAGTTTGATTGCCGAAATTGCCCGCACCTACTATTTATTATTGGATTATCGAGAGCGACTCAACATTGCCCGCCAGACGCTGAAGTTACGGGAAGATGCTCTGCAAATCATTCAGGAACGATTTAATAAAGGGATTATCCCGGAAATCGATTTAAATCAAGCGCAGATTCAGAAAGCGATTGCTGAAGCCGCCATTCCTTTTTACGAACGGCTGGTCAAGAAAACCGAAAATGCTCTGAGCATTTTGCTGGGGCGCAGTCCCGCTGACATCACTTCTACCCAGGAGTTAAAAAAATTGCAGTTACCGCCGGACATTCCTCCGGGATTGCCTTCCACCCTGTTGCTCCGGCGACCTGACATCGTCGCTCAGGAGCACCGTTTGCGGGCGCAGCTGGCACGGGTCGGTGTAGCCCAGGCTCTGAGGCTCCCTTCCATTAATATTACCGGATTGCTGGGATTAGCCAGCAGCGAACTGAACACACTAATAAACAGCGATGCTCAAACCTGGAATTTAGGAGCCGGTTTAACCGGCCCCATTTTTCAATTTGGTAAGAACTTACGCCGGGTAGATGTGGAAAAAGCGCGTGCGGAAGAAGCCCTGCGCCAGTATGAGAAAACCATTTTGCAGGCTTTCCGTGAAGTAGATGATGCGCTGGTGGATATTTACACCTTAAAGCAGGAACTGAAGGCGCGGCAGGAACATTTCCAGGCTGCTAAAAACGCCGAACGCCTGGCGATGCAACGCTACAATAAAGGTGTAACCAGCTATCTGGAAGTCATCGAAACCCAGCGCTCCGCTTTCGAAGCAGAGCTGGCTCTTTCCCAGACCCGGCAGCAACTGTTTGCTGCTTACGTAAATCTGTACAAAGCTCTGGGTGGCGGCTGGCTCAATCCTCAGGAAGAACAGGCAGCACGACAGGCCGCACAGGAAATTCTAAAGAAACAATAAACTGAGAGCGGTGGGAAAAGGGGAATTAATATAAAAGGGAACGCTAACTTTACCTGCCGGAAGAATTA
>JALWDQ010000462.1:0-3769 GCA_027039625.1 Calditrichia bacterium
GACATTCCTCGGGATTTGTATGCCACCACGCGCAATTATATGATTGATTACCCGGAAAGTGAAGAAGAATTGCCGCCACCTCGGCAGGTATCTGCTTACCAGATTGGTAAGCAAGTACTCCTCTCCTGGAAACCTATTTACATTAAAGGGGTGCGCTACAATATTTATGTTCGGATTCCCGGCCGTACCGGAATTGTCAAAATCAATGATAGCCCTATTCCAGAAACGGTGTTTAATTTTACACCCCGGGCGACTGATCTGGAGGTTGAATTTTTCGTTACTTCGGTAAAAGATGGTAAGGAAAGCGATTTTTCCTATCCTTTTAAGTTGCAATACAGATATCTGGATATGGATTTCTAACAATTTTTCCTGTTCCTGATTTTCCTAACCGGAAGGCAATTTTTTTGTCTTCCGGTTTTTATGTTATACTGATTGTCCTTCCATCCTTTTGTTCCCACAGAAGCTGTCGATAATTAAAATCATTGGAATATTTGAGTTTATTTCAGGTGAAATCCATGAACAAAACAGCATACCACCGAATTCTAATTTTTCCCCTCGTTATTGCGTTATTTATTCTCATCATTTACCAGATGCAAAAAAATGTGGAGCGAGCCGCTCTGAATACTGAATATCAGTATTCAGTAATTCAACCAAATTTGGAGAAAGAGAAAAATTACGATGTGCTTTATTACAAAATCCGTTTAAATGTTGAGGTCGATTCCTCATTACAGAAGGGGTTGTTGCAGGGAGCCGTTCAAATCCTGTTTAAAATTGAGGAATTTGGCACAGATAAAATTTTGTTGAATTTAAGTGGAATTTTGCAGGTCGATTCGGTAAAAGGTGCCAGTTCCTTCCGGCACGAAAAGAATCACCTCAAAATTCATTTGCCCGGTAAGCTGGAAACAGGGAAGATTCACTCGGTTACAGTATATTATCACGGATGGCCCCGAACGTATCATAAATGGATTTACGGCTGGAAATTAGCGGTGCATTCGGGAGAGGATGGAAAAAATTCTCCCTGGATAAACACTATAAATCCACCATATGGTGCCGAAACCTGGTTCCCTTGTAAAGACGATCCGGCGGATAAAGCAGATTCGGTTCGAATCGAGGTGGAAATTCCGGACACGTTGCTTGCGGTTTGTAATGGAGTTAAAGTAAAGGAACAGAAGAAACCCGATAACCGCAAGCTGGTTATCTGGAAAGAAAGCTATCCCATTTCCCCTTATTTAATTGCTGTTAACATTGGAAAATTTTCTGTTTTTCGCAGGATGTATTACCCTCGAAATGGGCAACCTTTCCCGGTTTACATCTATTCCTGGCCAGAAGATTCAGCCAACATTCCGCTTATCTATAGCAACCTGTTCGATATGTTAAATTATTATACTCGTGTCCTTGGTGCCTATCCCTTTGAAAAAGAAAAATATGCCATGGTAATTCATTCGGGAAGCGGTGGGATGGAAAACCAGACCATTTCCAGCGTTGATCAATTCTCTCCTTACAAAAAGGAATTATACGCCCATGAATTGGTACATCAATGGCTGGGTGATAAGATAACCAACCGCTCGTTTCATGAATCTGCCATAAACGAAGGTCTGGCCACATTTTTCACCGGGCTATATTTACGGGCTTCTCAGGGAGAATCGGCATTTACCGACTTCTTGAAGAAAAATACCTATCTTAAACCGGGTTCGATCTGGGTGGAGAAAGATTACATTCCGGATTCTGTTTACCATCCCGGGCGGGTGTATAAAAAAGGAGCCTGGTTCTTTTATATGTTGTACAATATTCTGGGAGAAAAAACATTTCTACAGACTATCCAATCCTGTTTGAATAAATGCGAATATGGAAACGTAAGTTTTGAAGATTTAGAAAAAGAGTTTCAAAAATTCACCCAACTAAATTTAAACCGTTTTTTTCACCAATGGATTTATTGTTCCTCCATTCCACACATTCTGGGAAAGGTTGTTGTTAACCAGAATGGAGACCGTGGCTATAACTACTTTCTGGAAATTCGTCAAAAGCAAAAAGGAGAGGCGTTTGTCCTCCCGTTACAGATATCATTTAAAAATACACATCGAGATACTCTACTTGCTTTTGAAATTTTCAAGAAAAAGCATCATTTTGAATTTTCCTTACCATTCAAAGCGCAAGAAATGGTTATTGATCCCCAACAAAAACTGCTGATTACCTGGGAGGTTAAAATTAAATCCGATGGTTAACCTTTACAGCGAGGTAAAAATTTTTGAAAATATTTAAATCTAAAGAAATTATTTTTTCATACGAAAATGAAATTAGCAAAGGGATTTGTGTAAAACTTTGGATTGGGTATGAACACAGGGAATGGCAGAAGCAACCGAAACATCACTTCAAAGAATACATTCAAAACGATTTGTTAAATCAGGAGGGTAATCATGGAATTAAATGTTGAACAACAAAATGGTTTGTTAAATGTAACCGTGATTGGTGCGGTAGATAACGAAAATTCCGAAGAGCTAAAAGCTGCTTTTCAGGAACTGCTCAATCGAGAATTTAAAGAAGCCGTTTTTGATCTTACTTACGTACCATTTATTACCAGTTCTGGAATTGGAAAATTTTTAATATTCTACAAAAACATCGTCTCCAAAGGACGGAAAATGCGCATCAAGGGAATCAACGACAACCTGTTCGATTTGTTTAAATCCATTAAATTAGATCAGCTTTTTCCTATCGAAAAATAAATAGGAAATAAAATTATGACGCAGAGTGTTAAACCTGCAATTCTCGTTGTTGACGACGATAAAATAATTGTTGATTTAATTGAATCTTACTTCTGCGAATTGGGATATGATGTTACTACGGCCACAACGGCAGAAGATGCTATAAACAAACTCTCCAATGGTAAAGACATCCACTTGATATTAACAGACATCGGTCTTCCCGGACGTTCGGGATTGGATTTGTTAAAAATTATTAGAGAGAACAAAGGTGATATTCCGGTAATTTTGCTTACCGGAATGAAAACACTGGATACCGCCATTTCCGCAGTAAAAAGCGGTGCCACAGATTTTATCACCAAACCCTTTAAGCTGGAAACTATTCGCCAGGTGGTAGAGAAGAACCTGCGAAAGAATGAACGAGTGCGTCGTAAAAAGCAGGTCTACGAGAGTTTAAAATACCTGAACATGAATTTTTCGTTTTATACGTATGAATTTAATCCCGATATCCTTGCTCGGGAATTAGCAGACATTCTTAAAAAAATGCGTTTTGCTTCGGAAGAAGAAATCCAGCAGTACGAAGTCGTTTTTAGTGAAACCTTTACCAATGCAATGGAGCATGGTAATCTGGAATTGCCCTCCATTGCTAAAAACAATGATTTATTGGTTCGTACAGAATATGAAGAATTGCGTGAGCAGCGCCTGAACGATCCTAATTACGCAAATCGGAAAATTCATATTACGTTTGAATGTAATCCCCAGCTTTTTTCACTAACCGTAAAAGATGATGGCCCCGGTTTTAATTGGAATAAATATTTAGATAGAAACCACCGAATCACCGAAGTGAGTACCCTTCCTTTTGGTCGAGGTTTTAATATCGTTCAGCTTTATATTGATGAAGTGCATTTCAATAAAACGGGGAATATGATTACCCTCATTAAGAATCGTAATTAAATTATTGGATACTTCCTCTTCTTTGAAAAATTTACATATCTGCAAATATTCTTAAATTAAGTGAAGAGTTTTGATTCAATTCTGGTTTTGACTTGCTTTGTCTGCGATTCAAATATTAA
>JALWDQ010000463.1:0-3748 GCA_027039625.1 Calditrichia bacterium
TTCAGGCACAATCTATGCGGCATCTGGTTTTCATTGCTGTTACGCATAATGAGTTTCTATGGAGCGTTCTTTTTTAACAAAATTGGTTCAATTTCGGGAAGAGCTGTTTCGAAATCCGGAAGCAGGTTGGCAGGAAGCGCGCACCACGGAGGCAATCCGGCGGTTTCTGGAGGAACATGCTCCCGAATTGCGCATCTTCCGTCCGCTAAATACCGGGCTGGTAGTAGAAATGACGCCGCATCCCGGAGCACCTTTTCTGGCGCTGCGGGCCGATATCGATGCGCTGGAAATGGGAGATACGGTACGTCACGCCTGTGGGCATGATGTGCACACCACCATCGCTCTGGGGGTGGCGGCGCTGCTTGGCCGCCAGAAGCACTCCGGGCAGTACAACTGGCGATTTATTTTTCAACCGGCAGAGGAACCGATTCCCAGTGGAGCCCCCCGGATGATTGAAGCGGGAGTTCTGGAGGGAGTAAAGGCCGTTCTGGGCATGCATGTGGATCCTCAACTGCCTCTGGGTACCATCGGACTGGTGGAGGGGTGGAGTAACGCCCAGAGTATCCGCCTGGACTGGAATTTCCGGGGGCCTGGCGGGCATTCTTCCCGTCCGCAGGGGGTACCGGATCCCTTGCGCACGGCCACTGAGTATGTGCAGCAGGCCTATCGCCTTGCTACCAGGTGGGCGTCGGCCCCGTTCCCTTCCCAATTAACATTTACCGAAATCGTTGCCAGAGAAGGGTACAACGTGATTCCCCGAGCAACTACGCTGACCGCTACGCTTCGGGTAACCTCCGAACAGGTGCGGGAAGAAAATCTGGAAGCATTGCGGGAGCTGAACAACACCCTTTCCCGGAAATCGGGAGTAGAGATTACCTGGAAAGTGCAGGCGGGTTCTCCTCCCGTGTACAATGATGAAGCGCTTACCCGACAGGTGGGAGAGATTGCCCGGCGAAAGGGATGGAAGGTTATGGAAGCGGAACGCTCCATGGGAGGGGATGATTTTGGCTGGTACACCCGGCACATTCCCGGGGTGCTGGTTCGGTTGGGTATTCAGGAAGGGGAGGAGAGCATCCCGCTTCATTCACCGCAATTCAAAGCACCCAGCGCCATTATTGAACCGGCCATCCGCTTTTTCCTGAATGTGATGAACGAACTTTTGCTCCCGGCGTAGTTTACGGTTTCTTCCTTTCTTGCCCCTTAAATTTTTTCTATATTTAGCACTGAATTGGACAAAACGGAACCTCATGAACGCACAACAATTACTGGCAGAACTGAATCCCGCCCAACAGGAAGCGGTGAAACACACCGAGGGGCCATTGCTGGTGCTGGCCGGTGCCGGGAGCGGGAAAACCCGGGTTCTCATCTACCGCATTGCTTACCTCATTGAAAAAGGGCTGGCGCAGCCGTACCAGATTCTGGCGGTAACCTTCACCAATAAAGCTGCAAACGAAATGAAGCACCGCATCGAAAAACTGCTGCAAATCCCGGTCAATTCCCTCTGGATTGGCACGTTCCATTCCATCTCGGCCCGCATCCTGCGCCGCCATGCGCACCTCATCGGTTACCAGTCCAATTTCACCATTTACGATACGGAAGACCAGGAAAACCTGCTGAAACGCATCATGAGCCAGATGGATATCAGTAAGGAAATACTCTCCCCCCGGCAGGTGCAGTGGCGCATCAGTCAGGCAAAAAATAAATTGGAGGATGCCAGCAGCTTCGAAAATAAAGCGAAGGACTTCCGTCAGAAACAAATTGCCCGGATTTTCCGGGAGTACCAAGTGGCCTTGCAGCGCAACAATGCGCTGGATTTTGATGACCTCATCCTGAAACCCATCGAAATTTTTACTTCGTACCCCGAAGTGCTGGAAGAGTACCAGAATCGGTTCAAATATATTTTGGTGGATGAGTACCAGGATACCAACCGGGCGCAGTATTACTGGATTAAGTTGCTGAGTGCCAAACATCGTAATTTGTGTGTGGTGGGGGACGAAGATCAAAGTATCTACCGCTGGCGGGGTGCCGATATCGAGAACATCCTGCGTTTCGAGAAGGATTTTCCGGAATGCAAAACCGTGCGTCTGGAGCAAAACTACCGCTCCACCCAGACCATTCTGGATGCGGCAAATTCGGTGGTCAAGCACAACCTGAAGCGGCTGGGGAAGATGCTGTGGAGTGCCGGAGATAAGGGAGAACCCATCTATCTGGTGCGCACCCGGAACGAGGTAGCCGAAGCGCGTATGGTGGTGAATATTGTGCAGCGGGAAACCCAGAACGGTTATTCTCTCAACGAAATTGTGGTACTCTACCGCACCAATGCCCAATCCCGTGCGCTGGAAGAACAATTCCGTTACAGCAATATTCCCTACACCATTGTGGGGGGAACCAAATTCTACGAACGCAAAGAGATTAAAGATATTCTGGCTTACCTGCGGGTTCTGGTGAATCCCGATGATTCCGTGAGCTTGTTGCGAATTGTCAATTTTCCTTCTCGGGGAATTGGACAGGCCACGCTGGAAAAAATAGGTCGTTTTGCCCGACACCAGAATATTTCTTTGTACCAGGCGCTTCTGCGGGTAAACGAAATCCCGGAACTTTCTCCCGCTGCCAGGCAGCATATTCATTCCTTCGTGGATATGATGGAGAATTTCCGAAATTTAAAGGATAAGCTGAATGCCTTTGAGATAACTGAAATAGTGGTAAATAGTGTGGGACTGCGCGGGATTTATCAGCAAACCGAACGTCCGGAAGATGAAACCCGACTGGAAAACGTCAACGAATTGTTGAACAGTATTCAAATGTTTGTAAACCGTCAGGAGCCGGGGCGGCTGGAGGAATATCTGGAAGAGATTTCGTTGCTTACCGACATCGACCGCTGGGATCCCAACCGTCCCATGGTCACGATGATGACCCTTCACAGTGCCAAGGGACTGGAATTCCCCATTGTGCTCATCACCGGATTGGAGGAAGGGCTTTTCCCGCTCTCCCGGAGCTACGACAATCCCGATGATCTGGAAGAGGAACGCCGCCTGTTTTACGTGGGGATGACCCGGGCTAAAAAGAAAGTGTACTTGCTGTATGCCGAAAGCCGCCATCGCTTCAGTCGGGATTACGGAACGGTGTTCCGTTCCATGCCCTCGCGCTTTCTAAAGGAAATTCCCCGGGAGTTCCTCCATGATCTGCAGGCTGAGGATGCGCAGGGGAACTCTGCCTACCAGGAACGGTTTAACTGGCGAAAAAAGCCCCGGAAGGAAACTTTCGGTGATTCGGTATTGCAGGACGAGAATTCACCCTATAAAATTGGTCAGTTTGTGCGCCACGATGAGTACGGAAAGGGACAAATTCTGGGTGTGGAATCGGCAAAATTGGGTACCAAACTGACGGTTCTTTTTCCCAGAAAAGGAATTAAAAAACTGATTGCCGAATATGCCAATCTGGTAACGATAGAAAATTCGGAGTGAAGTATGAGAGTGGTGTCAAATAGTCGAATCTGGGTGTTGGTGCTTCTCATTGTGGGGTTGGCGTTTGCGCAACGCTACGGAGAGAGCGACGATTTTTCCTACGCTCTGAAATTGTACAACGAAGGATTTTACGATATTGCCGCACAACAGTTTAACCTGTTTGTGAATCGCTATCCCAATAGTGAACGGGTTCCCGATGCCCGTTACTACCAGGGAATGGCTCTGTTTAAACTGGGAGAATACGAGAATGCCCGGGTGGAATTTCAGGGGCTGGCAGTGGAATT
>JALWDQ010000464.1:0-1181 GCA_027039625.1 Calditrichia bacterium
AAATAGGGGTTGATGGGGTAGGCACCTCTGAAATAGATTTCGGAGGGAAGAATGTCGAAATGTTTATCCTCCACGTCGATGGCACCGTCGACCACACGTACGATACCCAGTAGCGTCATCGGTTTGTACGCCTCCTTCCAGATCGTGATATCGGGTTTGAAGCGCACATGTACCATCGGAATATGGTATTCGAGAGGCTTTCGGGAAAAGATATGGATATTTAGACTCTTTTTGGTATGGCTCGGCTCTCTGATATCCTGGATAATGATGATATCTTCGTCGGATACCGTATACTCTTTCTTGGGCATATAGTTGATCTTCGCATCGAGAATTTCCACATCCCCTTCCACATCTATCAGGTCGCTCGAAATATTGGCGTCGATGCCGGCGTTTGCGGTGACATTCCCTTCCGCACCGGAATAGTGCATGTTCTCGCCGTCGAAATGAAAATCACCCTGCATCGCCTGCAGATCGAATGTGCCTTGAACCTCTCCGGTATCGAGGATGGCGAAACGGTCGATATAGAATTTGAAGTCTTCGTCGAAATGGAAATAGGATACCCTATCCTGTTCGAAATGGCGATCCTTGAAACCGATGCGGTATTGGTCGATCGTGATCTCCTCGCCGTTTATGCCCCCGATGAGCTTGGAGTCGAGACCGTAATAGACGGTCTGGGAGTCCGGCTGAACGAGGTACCACGGAATGTCCGTTTCGTAATGGAGCGAGAGCCAGTCGGCGATTCTGACGCTGAATCGACTCTCGACTTCGGCGTCAACGATAACGTCACTTTTGATCTCCAACTCCTGCATCAAAGCGTAGAGTGAGTCGATATGGGTATAGAAGTTGAGGTCGATCGTGTCGTCAGGCTCGATATTCCCTTTGACGTCCAGCGTCAGTGAGCCTATGTTGGCCCACCCCTTCACACGCTTCTCCTTCTCGAAGAGGGTGAGATAACTCTTTTTCGTCGATATATTGAACAGTTTATTGTTTTCCGAATAGTAGATATAGGCGTGAATATCCGTTTTGAACATCGGAGGAACCGTTTCCCAGATACCCCCGGCAATGTTTTTCGGAGCGACCGTGGCACGTACCAGAAAAGATCCTGGTTCGATTTCGACGAAACTTCTCGAACTGGAGTAGTTGCCGTCGAGTTGGACGATTCCTTTCAAAAGCGGTTGGGG
>JALWDQ010000465.1:0-3743 GCA_027039625.1 Calditrichia bacterium
TAAAGCTCTAGCTGAATCCACGTCTTCAGCTATTTTTATCTACCAGGGAGAATTTTTTCGATATGTTAATCCTGCAACTGAGAAAATTACCGGTTACACTCGTGACGAATTACTGCAAATGAAATTCTGGGAATTAGCTCATCCCGATTACAAAGAACAAATACGTCGGATGGGATTTGCTCGCCAGAAAGGAGAAAACGTTTTACCGGCATACGAATTTAAAATTGTACGAAAAGACGGAGAAGAACGCTGGATTCATCTTACGGCTACATATATTAATTTTAGGAACAAGCCCGCTGCTCTTGGTACTGCTTATGATATTTCCGATAGAAAAATTGCAGAAGAATCATTAAGAGAGAGTGAAACACGTTACCGATTATTGTTCGATATGCTTCCCTTTGGAGGTGAAATTCTTGATGAAAACGGTGTTATTGTCGACTGTAGCACCAGCGTAACGCAATTGTTGGGATATTCGCGGGAAGAGATTATTGGAAAACATATTACAGATTTTCTGGCAGAAGAGTATCGGGCAAATTTCATTGAAAAACACCAACAATTATTACAGGGCAAAACAATACAAACCGAAGTTGTTATGATTCATAAAAGCGGTAAACGAATTCATGTGATGCGAGCAGCCCGTCCTTTCTATAAACGCGACGGTACATTATGGGGAATTATTGCACTAAGTAACGACATTACTGAATTAAAAAATATGGAACTTGCCCATCGGGAAAGCGAAGAACGTTTGCGCACTTTAATTAATGCCATGCCCGATACAGTATGTTTTAAAGATGGTGAAGGGCGCTGGATGGAATCTAACATTTATAATCTGAAATTATTTGGTCTTTTAAATGTACCTTATAAAGGTAAAAAAAATTCAGAATTAGGAAAGTATAATAAATTTTATCAAGACGCACTAATTACCTGCGAAAAATCAGATAAATTAGCCTGGAAGAAAGGAACACTGGTTCGCATGGAGGAAACGATTCCCCAACCTGATGGTAGCGAGAAAGTTTTCGACGTCATTAAAGTGCCCATTTTCTATCCGGATGGCAAAAGGAAAGGCCTGGTAGTAATTGGCCGCGATATTACCGACCGTAAAAGAGCGGAACAGGCTCTGCTGGAAGAAAAAGAAAAACTCGCAGTAACCCTTCACTCCATTGGCGAGGCTGTTATTGCTATCGATAAAAATTATCGAATCATGATTATTAACCGTGCCGCCCAAAACCTCATAGGATGGAAAGAAGAAGAAGCATTGGGCAAAAAAATTACCGAAGTAGTACAACCTCTCTCTCTGGAAAATAATAAACCAATAAAACCGATTGTTCTAAAAGTTCTAGAAACAGGCAAAAAAATTTCGCACACGGAAGATTTAAAAATCGTCACCAGAAATGGAGAAGAACGACTCATTAACGAAACAGCTTCTCCTATTTTTGATAAAAACGGGGTAATAATTGGTGTTGTGGTGGTGTATCGGGATATCACCGAGAAACGCCATCTGGAAAATGAATTAATCAAGATGCAAAAACTGGAATCGCTGGGCATTCTGGCGGGCGGAATTGCCCACGATTTCAACAATATCCTGACCTCCATTATGGGGAACATTTCGCTGGCCAAGATAAATATGGATAAGAATGATCCCCTCTACAAGCGTCTGGAAGGTGCTGAAAATGCAACAATGAGAGCTAGAGATCTCACACATCAATTGCTCACTTTCTCCAAAGGGGGAGCTCCGGTAAAGAAAGCCACTTCTATCCGCAATATTATTGTAGAATCCACGCAATTTACGTTGGCAGGTTCGAATGTGGGCTTCAAAACCCATTTTGACGAAAACCTGTGGGAAGTAGAAGCAGACAAAGGTCAAATCAGCCAGGTTATTCAGAATCTGGTGATTAATGCCCAACAGGCCATGCCCAACGGTGGATATATTGAAATCTTTGCTCAAAATGTTCATATTTCAAAGGAGGATAGACTACCCCTAAAACCTGGCCGCTATGTAAAAATTATGATCAAAGACCATGGGCATGGAATTCCTGAAAAATATCTTGCTAAAATATTCGATCCATATTTTACTACTAAAAAACAAGGTAACGGTTTAGGATTAGCTACAACATACTCTATTATAAAAAAACACAATGGATACATTACGGTCGAATCCCGTGTGAATGTTGGAACCACATTTATCATATATTTACCAGCCGCTACTAAAAAAGAAACTCGCCGTGATGGTGAACAAAACGTACGGGCACAATTTCGTGGTAAAGTACTGGTTATGGATGATGAAAAAGATGTGCAGCAGATTCTGGGAAATATTCTGGAATTTCTGGGTTTCACACCGGAGTTTGCTTCCCACGGGGAAGAAGCAATTCAAAAATACCAGAACGCCATGCAGCAAGGGGAACCTTTTGTTCTAACCATCATGGATTTAACTGTTCCAAAAGGTATGGGCGGTCGGGAAGCCATTACCCGGTTAAAGAAGATTGATCCCAACATTAAAGCCATTGTTTTCAGTGGGTATTCCAACGATACGGTTATTTCGGAATTCCGCAGATACGGTTTTAGCGGGTATATTGGTAAACCATTCAAAGTGGAAGAGTTGAAGAAAGTAATTGCCAGTGTATTAAATGCTGAATAGCGGGGAGAATAAAAATTTCCATCAAACTGTATAAATAGATTTGAGAATTTGATAAAATTTTGCACGCCCGGAGGGAGTCGAACCCCCAACCCTCGGATCCGAAGTCCGATGCTCTGTCCAGTTGAGCTACGGGCGCGTAAATCCTGGTGCGCGGAGTGGGACTCGAACCCACATGCCCAGAGGGCACCAGATCCTAAGTCTGGCGCGTCTGCCAATTCCGCCATCCGCGCTTAAAAAAGCGTGAAAATATAGGGGAATTCCCTCTTAAAGGCAAGTTTTTTGTCCTAAACTTTTTCCCTATTTCAGGAAGCTTATCTTTATCCAAATTCTTTGCGGAGTGTCCGTTTTACGAAACACCGTGTTAAACACGCTTTTCTCAACCTTTTTATACCAGAGGATTCCCCCAAACACTTAACCACACCCGAAGCACACTTTCCTTTTCTTCTGGATTCCAGAAAAGTAAGCGTGCATTCTCTTCCAGATACAACCCCTTTTCCAGAATTTTTTTCTGAATCGGTGCGTACTCCTCTTCGTGCAAAGCAGCTAATACAAAACGAGGTACCACAATTTTTTCTTCATCCATTAAAGATAGAACCTGCCTTGCCTCTTCCCATTCCAACAAAGAACTGTTATCCACTAAAAAGAGTATTCTTTTCAAATGGGGAAATAGATGGCGAACAAACTCCCGATGAGATTCATTCAATGTTTCCAGAGCATAAATCAGTAGTACGGTATCTGCATCCACTTCCATGCGAAAAGAGGGGAAGACATTTTTCGGCATTTCTTTTAAAGGAAGCGGATGCGTCAATTTTTGAAATAACGTATTCGAACGGGTCAATATCAGTGTCTCGAGTATTTGCATCACAGTTCCTTCAAAAATTTCTGGATTTTTTCAATTGTCTGTCCCGGAATCGGTGCCGGTTGATGAAAAATTTTCCCTTCTTCTGTGGCTTTATTTTCCTGTGGTTGGGATTGATTCTGATTAACCGTTTCCCTTTCCTGAACCTCTTCCCTCTGCCCTTCTTTTTCTCCTTTGAAAACCCGGGTAATTTTTTTGAACAGGCCACCAAGGCCCTTGCCATTGTTTCCCTCGGAGGAAATAGGGATT
>JALWDQ010000466.1:0-3740 GCA_027039625.1 Calditrichia bacterium
GTAAAGATCAGTGGCAACAGTAAGGGACGTGGATTTGCAGGTGTGGTAAAACGTCACGGTTTTGGAGGTGGTCCTAAAACGCACGGTCAGTCCGATCGGTTGCGTGCTCCCGGATCGCTGGGGCAGAGTTCGTATCCCTCCCGGGTATTCAAAGGATTGAAAATGGCGGGACGCATGGGGAATCGTCGGGTGTCGGTAATCGGATTGAAAGTGGTTAAAGTGGATGCGGAGAAAAATTTGTTGTTTGTGAAAGGAGCCGTACCCGGTGCCCGAAATAATATCGTGGAAATATACAAAGCGTAATGGTGAGAATAAGAACGGGAATGCATGATGGAACTGAATGTTTATAAAATTGATGGAACCAAAACAGACGAAACGGTGACGCTGAATCCGGCGGTGTTCGAGATTGAACCGAACGAACATGTGGTGTATCTGGCTGTGAAGGCTTACCTGGCCAATCAGCGGCAGGGGACGCACGCCACGAAAAACCGTGCTGCGGTCTCCGGGGGTGGTCGTAAGCCGTTCCGACAGAAAGGTACGGGACGTGCTCGCCAGGGTACCATCCGTGCGCCTCACATGGTAGGTGGTGGTGTGGCTCATGGTCCCCATCCGCGGGATTACCGCCAGAAATTACCCAAAAAGGTCATGCGCCTGGCGCGTCGCTCGGTGCTTTCGGATAAAGCCAAAAACGAACGCATTCTGGTGGTGGAAGATTTTACGTTCGAAGAACCCAAAACCCGCCGGGTAGCCGAAATCCTGGATAATTTAAAACTGAATACAACCAAAGTTCTCTTTGTTACCAGAGATCTGGATCCCAATCTGGTGCTCTCTGCCCGTAACATTCCCTATACCCGGGTTATTAAAGCACCGGAATTTTCTGTGTACGATTTGTTAAATGCCCAGTATGTTGTATTTCAGAAAGGCGCGATTGACGTTGTAAATGAGGTGTTGGCACAATGAGAGATCCCAGAGAAATAATCATTCAGCCGGTATTAACCGAAAAAGCCATGCGTCTTGGCGAGGAAAACAATGAGTATGTGTTTAAAGTAGCGCCAGATGCCAATAAGATTGAAATCAAATATGCGGTGGAGAAGCGGTTCGACGTAACGGTGGTCAAAGTGCGCACCATGAATGTGAAACCCAAACCGCGTCAGCGTTTTACCCGCACCGGTCGGGTATCTGGCTTCACGCCGCGCTGGAAAAAAGCAATTGTTACTTTAAAGGATGGCGATAAATTAGATTTCCTGGAAAACGTATAAGGATAGTGTTGGAGACACGGTATGGGACTGAAAAAATATAAACCGATTACTCCCGGGTTGCGATTTCGCGTCGATGTGACCTTTGATGATATTACGAAAACCAAACCGGAGCGTTCTTTGATTAAGGCCAAGAAGCGCACCGGTGGGCGTAATAACATGGGGCGCGTTACAGCCTGGCAGCGCGGAGGCGGACACAAACGTTACTACCGCATCATCGATTTTAAACGCGACAAGCACGGGATTCCTGCAACGGTAAAAGCCATTGAATACGATCCCAATCGCACGGCACGCATTGCGCTGCTGGCTTATGCCGATGGCGAAAAGCGCTACATCCTGGCTCCCAACGGATTGAAGGTGGGCGATCAGATCATGTCTGGCGAAGATGCTCCCATCCGCGTGGGAAATGCGTTGCCGCTGGAACGGATTCCGCTGGGAATGGCAGTTCACAATGTGGAACTGGTGCCGGGTAAAGGAGGGCAGGTGGCTCGCAGCGCCGGTAATGCCGCCCAGTTAATGGCCAAGGAAGGAAAATACGCCCTGTTGAAAATGCCCTCGGGAGAAATTCGTCGTTTTCGGTTGAATTGCTATGCCACCATCGGGCAGGTGGGGAATCTGGAACACAGCAATGTTTCGCTGGGTAAAGCCGGACGTTCCCGCTGGTTGGGGCGTCGCCCCCACGTACGGGGTGTGGCCATGAACCCCATCGACCATCCCATGGGTGGTGGCGAAGGCAAAAGTTCCGGTGGGCGTCATCCCTGTTCCCCCTGGGGACAATTGGCTAAGGGACTGAAAACCCGTAAAAAACATAAAAAATCCGATGCACTGATAGTTAAACGTCGTAATCAATAGGAGCAATTCGTATGGCGAGGTCCTTAAAAAAAGGTCCGTATATTGATCAGAAACTGTTTAAAAAGATTCAACAGTTGAACGAGAGCGGTGAGAAGAAGGTCATTAAAACCTGGGCACGGCGTTCCACCATTCCACCGGAATTTGTCGGGCATACCATCGCTGTGCATAACGGCATCAAGTTTATTCCGGTGTACATCACCGAAAACATGGTGGGACACAAGTTGGGCGAATTTGCACTGACCCGTACTTTCCGCGGGCATGCGGGAAGTAAGTCCGAGAGATCTTCGAGAGTAAAAAGATAAATAAACGAGGCGATTCATGGAAGCAAGAGCAGTGGCAAAATACATGAGAACTTCCCCCACCAAGATGCGTCGTGTTATAGAGCTGGTAAAGGGGAAGAATGTTGAAGAAGCGCTGAATATTCTGCACTTTTCGCCCAAGCGGAGCGCAAAATACATCGAAAAGACCTTGCGTTCGGCAGTGGCAAATTTCTTCGAACTGTACGAAGGAAAAAAGCTGACGCCGAAGGATCTGTACATCAAAAAGATTACCGTAGATGGAGGCCCCATTTTACGGCGGTTCCGCCCCATGTCCATGGGTCGGGTAGGACGCATTCGTCGGCGTACCAGTCATTTAACTATAGTTATCGAGAATAAAGAAGAATAACAACGTGGAGGAATTACTTTGGGTCAGAAGACAAATCCCATAGGTTTTCGGCTCAGTGTGCGACGGAATTGGCACTCGCAATGGTTTAACGAAAAGAATTTCGGCGAGACCCTGAACGAAGATTTACTCATCCGGCGTTACATTCGCAAGCGGATGCCCGATGGCGCGATTTCGCGAATTAAAATTGAACGTAATCCCAAAAAAGTGTTGCTGGAGATAAACACGGCGCGTCCCGGGGTGGTTATTGGTAAGAAGGGTGCGGAAGTGGATAAGCTGAAGGAAGAATTGAAGAAGCTCATCAAGAAGGATGTGCAGATAAACATTAAAGAGATTAAACATCCGGAACTGGATGCCTTTCTGGTGGCAAACAACATTGCCCGTCAGCTGGAAGGGAAAGTGTCTTTCCGCCGGGCGATGAAGCGTGCCATTACCTCGGCCATGCGGCTGGGCGCCGAAGGCATCAAAATTTCCTGTGCCGGACGTTTGGGCGGTGCCGAAATGGCACGAACCGAGAGCTACAAAGATGGTCGGATTCCGCTGCACACCCTGCGTTCCGATATCGATTATGCCATGGCCACGGCAGTAACCACTTACGGAACCATCGGGGTTAAAGTGTGGATTTGTCACGGCACCATGTTAGAAAAATAAACCTTTAGGGAGATTGAATTATGTTAATGCCGAAACGGGTAAAATACCGCAAACAGCAGCGTGGCCGCATGCGCGGCAAAGCTCAGCGTGGAAATACAATCGCTTTTGGACAGTACGGCCTGAAGGCTCTGGAAGCCCACTGGATTACCAGTCGGCAGATCGAGGCAGCCCGTGTGGCCATGACGCGGCACATTAAACGTGGTGGCAAGGTGTGGATTCGCATTTTCCCGGACAAACCCGTTACTAAAAAACCGGCCGAAACCCGCATGGGTAAAGGAAAAGGGTCTCCGGAATACTGGGTAGCCGTAGTGAAACCGG
>JALWDQ010000467.1:0-3737 GCA_027039625.1 Calditrichia bacterium
CTCGTGTATTTTGGCGATTCGTTGGACTGATTTCAATTCTAGAATTATCTTATCTTCCACAACAATATCCGCTATAAATTCTCCCACTAATTCGCCTTCATAATAGACTAGAATTGGTCTTTGTTCTTCAGCTTTTAAGCCGGCTTTTTTTAACTCAATCATCAAGCATTTTTCGTACACCGATTCCAGAAAACCGGAACCCATTTTATTGAACACTGTGTAAGCACAACCAATAATCTTCTCTGTCAATTCCTGATATTGCAACATTTTCTCTCCCCCCAGACTTTATGTATACCCACTCTTTTTTAACTAATAAAATTTGTTTAATCCGTTCATCCTCTCTGAAAATTTTTTTTCTTAATCCTGTTAATCCTGTTCATCCTGTCAAAAAATTTTTTAGACGAGATAAATGCGCAGCATCCTCCGGACAGGATTGACAGGATATATAGATGAAAAAATTCAACACTCAAAGTATCGAAAAAACCTAAATTTTTCTCCGAAAAAATTTCTTTAGTTATTTCATATTCTTCTTTCTAATATCCTTTCATAAATTTTTGTCCGGTTAATCCTGTCAAAAAATCTTAACACAAAATTACCGTTCGATTTCCGGGGGGCAGGTTTGCAGGGAGACCATCAGCGGGGCCACATCGGCGACGCTGACCCCTACCGCCAGTTGTTCCAGCAATGCCATGGCATGGGTGTAACTAGCACCCCGCACGTGCACCCGCCGGGGATATTCGCTTCCGTCGGAAACCACGTAGTATCCCATCTCCCCGCGACCGGATTCCGCCCGCACGTAGGTCTCGCCCGCGGGAATCTTCCAGTGCAGGGGATTGGGCAGTTTGTACCGCACCGCTCCGCCGGGCATCTTCTTCAAAATCTGGCGAATCAGATTAATGGACAGCAAGATTTCTTCCTTGCGCAGCAAGGTACGCTCGT
The DNA here is from genome assembly GCA_027039625.1 of Calditrichia bacterium. Lineage (GTDB taxonomy): Bacteria > Calditrichota > Calditrichia > RBG-13-44-9 > RBG-13-44-9 > JALXCH01. The sequence continues at coordinate 940 of JALWDQ010000467.1, forward strand.
ACACATCGGATGCGCTGCCCAGAATCATCTGAAAATCCAATTGGTCGTACACCAGGTAGGGATTGTTCTTGCGCACGTCCAGCGGCACACCGGCTGCCCGCGCGGTGGTACCGGTAATCCCGAACGGCTCTACCCATTCCGGAGGAATGTAACCCAATCCCTGGGTCCGCAACTTGAACACCGAATTATGAAACATCACTCGCTCGATGTCCAGAATGAGCTTCTCCAGCTTCTTCAGCACCGCTTCTACCCGTTGCGGGAAGCCTTCCGGGAAGTCCTGTCGCACACCGCCGGGAATGATGTACATGTGGTACACCCGTCCGCCGGTAAGTTCTTCGAACAAATCCAGCACATAATCGCGGTGCGCCACACCCCACTGCCCGATGGTGCCCAGTCCCGTGGAACCTGCCTGTCCGCCCAGCCCCATGGTGAGCGAGGCTACGCGCATCAGTTCCAGCACGAAGGTGCGAATCCACTGCCCGCGCTCCGGCACCTCAATGCCCGCCAGTTCCTCCACCGCCGCGGCAAACAGGTACTCGTTGTAATCCGGTTCCGGCACACAGATACGGCACACGATGGGGAAGCACTGAATATACTTGCGCCGCTCCATCAGCTTCTCGAATCCGCGGTGCAGGTAACCCACATGGGTACGGCACTGGCGCACAATGTCCCCTTCCAGCGTTAGCTCCAGCGCCATGTTACCGGTGACGCCGGGATGCTGTGGTCCCTGCCAGATTTTCACATAGCGTCCGCTGCTCAAATCGAACTGCGGTTCCTGCGCCCAGAACGGCTCCCAGGTGTTCAGGGGGCGCGCGGTCTCCGGCATCAGGTGTGGGTGCTTACGTGCTTGGCCGTTCCCGGAATCCACCCGGCGGTATTCCCCATTATTTTCTATCGTAACGGTTGTCCCGGACAATTCGTTTGATTTCATACTTAACCTCGGTTTCTAATGGATACAGTTTCTTTTCCATTTGCTCTTTGGGATCCAGCGAATAGCGTCCCTCGCGGGGGAAGTAGGTCTCCTCGGCGTACTTCTTGGTATCGAACTCCTTGCGCATGGGCGGAATATTGTCCCAGCCTTCCAGAATCATCGGTTCGTTTACCCGGGGACTTCCGGGGAAGTCGATGCCGAACATCTCCTTCAGTTCCCGCTGGTACACCTGCGCTGCTGCCCACAGGTGGTGAATGCTGTCCATCACCGGATTATCGCGTTCCAGCTCCACCCGCACTCCGATATCAGTATGGGTGTGGTAATTGTGCAGCAGGTAGGTGAGTTGAAACACATTCCGCTCGATGTAATCCACCGCCGAAATCATGACCAGATGGCGGTACCCCAGATAATCCCGCAGATAAGTCACCACTTCCACCGCTTCCCTTTTTTCCACCGTCACAAAAGCCAGATTGGGGCGCTGCAGGTGCTTCTGGCTAAGGGTGAATCGTTCCGATAGCTGTTGTAAAATCTCTTCCATAGTGTTTACCAATTGTATTCAGGCATATCCCAGTTTTTAATAATTTTCTTTTGATTGGCTTTGTACCAGTCGAAGTTTTCGGCGTACTTGTTGGCGCCTTCCGCTTTGCCCGCCATGATGAGTTCTTTCAGTTTGTTGAATCCCGCAATCAGCGCTTCGGGGCGCGGCATGCAACCGGCGATGTACACATCCACCGGCAGGTAGTAATCCAGCCGATTGATGGTGTTGTAGCTGTCGAAGTACATTCCGCCGTTCACCGTGCAGCTGCCCAGCCCCAGCACAAACTTGGGATTCTGCATCTGTTCGTAGCTGCGGATGACTCGCTTCAGGGTTTTGACCGAAAGGTAGCCGCTGATGATGAACACTCCCGCCTGGCGAGGGGTAGGTCGAGGAAAAATTCCATAGCGGGAGACGTCGTAGCGGGCGGTGTACAGCGGCGGCAGCTCGATGGAACCGCATCCGGTTCCGAAAGCCAGAATCCACAGTGAGTTGGCCTGCGCCCAGTTGTAGAAATTGCGCACAATTTTATTGGCCACCGGCTGAACCACCTTCGGCCGCGCATCACAGAAATATTCCTCAAACGGGAATTCTTCTTCTTTGGTGTTGTCTTCTTTCTCTTTCATCTATCTCTTCCTGAATAAGATTAAATTCCAAAATACAAATTCCAAATTACAAATAAGCTCCAAATTCCAAAATCCAATGTCCAAAATATCTTCCGTGAACAGTTTTTTCGTTTTGGTCATTTGGTAATTGAATATTGGAATTTATTTGGGATTTGTTATTTGGAATTTGTAGTTTCATCTCTTTCACCTAAAATGAATAGATCAAAACAGCGATAATTCCGATAATCGTTGGTACTTTCAGGAAGAACCGCACGGATTGTTCCACCCGAAAGCGCGGGAAACCCACTTCCACGAACACGCAAACCATCCAGATGAGGAAGGTCTTCACTACCATCTCGGGAATGGAGGTGGCGCCGCCGAAGAAAAGGTTCATGAACAGCACCAGTTTTGCCGAAGCGAAAAAGGGACGATTGGCCTGCAGCATAGCCAGGAAGCTGCTGTTGTATTCCGTGGGCGGTCCGATGGGGATTTCCTGGGGCGCCATGTGCACGTTAAAAGGGGAGTGCATCATCATGCCCAGATAGGCCAGCATTCCCGCCAGAGTGGCAATGGGATTGGTGACCATATTCCAGTGGGCAATGCCCCCCTGCTGCGCTGCCACAATGTCGCTGATGGAGAGGGTGTGGTGCTGTGCCGCCAGGGCAATTACCGCCAGCGCAAAAGGTACTTCCGAGGCGGTGACCTGCGAGAGTCCCCGCATAATCCC
>JALWDQ010000468.1:0-11802 GCA_027039625.1 Calditrichia bacterium
CGGTCCAGCTCTCGCCCCAGTTTGGCATCGACCTAAGCCTGGAACCGGAACTGGATGCAAACCTGCGCATCGCTCAGTGGTGGCTGGCTTTTCGGGCCCATCTGTAAATGGCAAAAACGGTAGCCGCCAGCTTCATGTTAGCGCTCTTCAGATAAAATGGAATATTCCGGTAGCCGCTGGCTTCATGCCAGCGCTCTTCAGGTAAAATGGAATATTCCGGTAGCCGCCAGCTTCACGCTGGCGCACCCTCGTCGAACCCAAAACGGTAGCCGCTGGCTTCATGAGGCTGCGTGAAAACGCTGTGTCAACAGAATATTTATTCATTATCATTCAAAGTAAAACATAGCCCCGAGCTTCCAGCTCGGGGAACTTATGGCCCAAACTATAAATCAGGCTTTAGCCCAATTTTAGGCTAAAGCCTGATTTTGAGAGAAAGATTAAATAATCCACGAGCTGAAGCTCGTGGCTATAATAAAAGACAGTGTAAATTGATATTATTTAATGATTTTCCTTGAATATTAGGGTTTTTGGAAATGCAAAGATATAAAAATATTTCTGTGTTGTTGACTTAATGATGGAGTCATAAAGTCCGTAGAAAAACACTAAATTCAGTAGAAACAAAAATAATTCTACGTTTTTATTGCCGCAGTTTTACATAAATATGGTAAATTGAAATATGCATGTATTTGATTAATTATTCTTCTGGTTTTCATTTTTACACAGCCTCTTCACGCTGGCGCCCCCCGGCTTCATACCGGCATTTCTTCAACGTCCCGGTATGAAAAATCGGTGTGTTAATTAATTCAGGGGGCTGTAAACGCACACAATCCTGACTCAGTAACAAAAGGGAAACGGTTGTTTCTGACACCTAAGCAGCTTATCTTAAAATGAATCGAATGATAAATACAAAACTCAAAATGAACCTGCAGGTTCTAAAGCAGAAAATTCCGCTCTTTTCCATCCGCAGTCGGATTATTTTTACTTTTACGATCATTACGGTACTTCTGGTCGGTTTATTTTCCCGGCTGGCATATTTAACCGCACGAGAAATCTATCTGGAACAACTCTCCGAAGAACTGGAATTACTCCTGCGGGTGGTGACGGATCGGTTAGAAATGCGCTACCTGGATTTGCTGACGGAGGGTCAAGCGGATACCAAGGCCGAACAGTTTTATCATCGTTTTCTAAAACGGCAAATAGCCCTCCTGCATGTAAACGCTCTTTTTTTGTTTAACCGGAAAGGAGAGCTGCTGGTACAGGTAAACGACCAGACGACCGTTACTCCTCGACCCGCGTTGCTAATTTATCATCGGGAGCTGGCAGAACTTCCGGTAGGTACGGCTCTCACTTCGCTACCTTTTAAAGGTAAAGATGGTGCCTGGTATTTATGGAGCTTTCAGCGACTTTCGGAGAACCATTACCTGGGTGCCCGGGAAGGATTGCAACGTCTGGCCCGCATCGACGCCATGTCTCACCTGTTCTGGGGGATAGGCATAACCGGAGTGCTTCTCACCCTATTGGCAGGCTGGCTGGTAGCTCGCAGCCTGAGCCGTCCGGTGGAAAAGCTGGTGGATTTCAGCACCCAATTAGGCAAGGGGGAGTTCTCCGCCAAAACACCTCAGGGAATAAGTCGGGAGCTTCAGATCCTCGCCAATGCTATGGATCGCATGCGCCACGACCTGGCTAATTACCACCGGGAAAGGGAAAATATGCTGGCTCAAATCGCTCACGAAATCCGCAATCCCCTGGGCAGCATCGAATTACTGAGCGGTTTACTTGAGGAAGATCTTCGCCAGAATCACATGAGCACCGAATATGCTCGAAAAATTCGGGAGGAGATTTCTGGCTTGAAGAGTTTAATTACCGCCTACCTCAACTATAGTCGTCCTCCACAGGCAAATCCAGAGTGGCTGGATGTGAACGAAATGGTAAACCGGGTGGCGGAGTTTTTTCATCCGCAATTCCAGAAAAGGAAAATCCACTTTCAAGTAAAACATCAAATCGCAGCAGAAATTCGGTTCGATCCCGGTCATCTACAGCAAGTTCTGAGCAATTTACTGCATAACAGCCTGGCAGCCTGTAAAACCGGTGGAGAGATTACCGTGACGATTCATCAGAACAATAACGCACTTCGCATTGAGGTAATGGACAACGGCACGGGGATTTCCGGAGAAATTCGGGACAGAATTTTTGAACCGTTCTTCAGCACTCGAACGGATGGCAGCGGGTTAGGACTCCCCATCTGTCGAAAGCTCTGCCAGGAAAATGAAGCCCGTATTTTTCTGGCAGACGGAACACCCGGCCAATGCACCTTTGTCGTAGAAACCGAATATTTTCGAATAAAAGGGAAGAATTCATGAGACAGAGCCTTTCACACAAAAAAGAGGAAAAGAATTCCTCCCTACGCGTAGTCATCGTGGAAGACAATGCCACGATGCGTCTGGGTATGGAAGAGACGCTGCGCCGGGCGGGCTACCAAGTTACCGCTTTTTCTAACGGTCCCGAAGCGCTGAAGCATCTGGAAAAGCAACCGGTTTCCATTGTGATTACCGATTTAAAAATGGAGCCTCTGGACGGGCTGGCAGTATTGGAACAGGTCAAAGCACGCTGGCCCGAAAGTGAGGTTATTCTCATTTCCGCTTATGGCACAGTGGAAACCGCTGTGAAAGCCATGCAGATGGGTGCAGCCGATTTTTTAACCAAACCTTTTTCGCCGGAGGAATTGCGGGTGCGGGTACGGAAAGTACAGCAGGGCATCCAGCAGCGGCAGGCGCTGGCTAAGCTTAGCGACGAGAATCGTCTTCTTCAGGAGGAACTGGGAGCACCGTATCGGGGAATAATTGGACGCTCGGCGTCTATGCAAGAGATTTACCGCCTTATCGAGCGAGTCGCCCGGGAGGATAGCACGGTGTTAATTGAGGGTGAGAGCGGCACGGGTAAGGAGCTGGTAGCCCGCGCCATTCACCGCCGCAGCCCCCGCCGCGAAAAACCGTTCATCCGGGTTAACTGCGGTGCACTGAACGACAACCTGTTAGAGAGCGAACTGTTCGGGCACGAGAAGGGCGCTTTTACCGGTGCTATTCGCCGCAAACGGGGGCGTTTCGAACTGGCTGATGGAGGAACTCTTTTCCTGGACGAGATTGGGGATGTCTCCCCCGCCATGCAAGTCAAATTGTTGCGGGTGTTGCAGGAGCAGGAATTCGAGCGGGTGGGTGGCGAGGAAACCATCCGGGTGAACGTGCGCATCATTGCCGCCACCAATCGCAATCTGCGCGAGCTTATTGCCCGGGGAGAATTTCGGGAAGACCTCTATTACCGCCTTAGCGTTATTCCCATTCAATTACCACCGTTACGGGAACGGAGAGAAGACATTCCCCTTTTGGTGAACCATTTTCTGGAACGCCTTTGCCAGGAGCGTAACCGCCCAAAACCGGAAATTTCGCCCGAGGGGATGGAATTGCTCCAGAACTATTCCTGGCCCGGCAACATCCGCGAACTGGAAAATGTGCTGGAACGCCTGCTGGTGATTTCTCCCGACAATCGGTTCTCGCCGGAGCTCATCGCCCGTCATATAGGGAGCATACAAAACACTACCGTCAACTATCAGCATTTACCCCTGGATGAAGCCTTACACACATTTGAAAAAAATTTGCTGCTCCACGCTCTGAAAAAAGCGGGCGGTATTAAGAACCGTGCTGCCAAACTGTTGGGTATTCGTACCAGTACCCTGTATTACAAATTAGAAAAATATGGGTTGCTAAAATGAAATGGTACCTCAAAATCGGGTTTTTTATTTGCTTAACCGGAATGCTCCTCGCTCAATCCCTTACCCGGCTGGAGCAAATCCTGAACGAACAAACCCTTCGGTTGCAACAGCAACAAGCCATTAGCGATTCCCTGGAAAAGGCACTACAAAAACAAACATACCTTCTGGAGAAAGAAAAAAAACGCACGAAACCGAACAAAGAAAAAATAAAATCATTGATGGCAGAAATTGTGGAGCTTTCCAGGCAACTGGATCATTCCCGTCAGCAAGAAACGACTCTGCAAGCAGCGCTGGAAAAAACACGCCAGTCCCTGGAAGCACAATATGAGCACAAAATCGATTCCTTACAATCCGTGCTCCAATCCGGACATTTTGTGGGCGAGCGAACTGAGCTGGAACAAGAGCTTCTCCATTATCAGGAAAAACGTCTGGCTATTTCTCCACCTCTCCCTGGTTTGCATTTCGATCCCCGGAAAATCACTGAAATTAATCCGGATGCTGCTCGGGATTCCACCGAGCAGCTGATTTACACCGACTATCTTCAGAACGCCCTGGAAGAAGTTCAGCAACATCTCGAACGATTGAAAAAACTGCGTCGGGACTACCTGAAAATCTGGCAACTACGGCTACGTACCCACAACTTCGTAGAAGATGTTACCAGCGAGGGGCATATTACCGTTTTGAGCGTGCCACCCTCTCGCAACGCATCCATTCAAAATGACGGAAATACCAATTTTACTAACCTGAAACCCGGCATTACCGATTTTCCCGGTTCCATTCCCAGTCTCAACCAGACCCTATCGATTCTTTCTATCTACAATCAACTGGAACCCCAAAACCGCTGGCACGACCTTCTTGTGAACAACGAACAACCAATGCTAAGCCCGGAAGAATATTTGAACTTACTGGATCGAACCATCCGGAAATTACAACATTACCGGGAAGTTATCGCACGAAAATTGGAAAGAACTGAAAAAACTCCCTGAATTCGACTATAATTTCGACAGAAATTCTTTGCTACACCAGAAACAACACTGGAGGATTCTGCCATCCCAATGGAAGTTTTACCGGGGAAATTTTTATAGCCCCCTGATTTTCAGGAAAATAATTCGCAGGAAATAATCACAACAGAAATTTACGAGAAAGGTTTAATCGTTCGACAGGGTGAATGAAAACCAGAATTCTATTGCTCATATCATTATTACTGGGACATACGGTGTATTTGAATGCTGCGGACACGCAATGGCAGGGGCGTATCCAGGGCGAATTCGGACTGCAGCAAACTCAGGAGCGGAATATATTGGTTTCTCCGGGGATGCTGGGGCGCTTTCTTGTTCAACTGGGAATCAAAGGCCGCATAAAATTGTCTCGCTGGGGAGCACACATGCGCTTCCGCCCCGAGCTCTGGACCGGGGAGACCACGGCCACCAACTTGAAATATCTCTGGTCTGGTTACTGGCAACAGCAATACCGAACCTGGGCGTGGCAATTGCAGATTTCCGGGAAATATTATTCTTACCAAAACCAGACCCCCAAAAACGTTTCTTTCTCCATCTTTCAAATTGCGGGTTTTTGGCAACACTATTACCGTAAAAACCTTTTTTTCTCATTGGAGGGGCATCTCCTTTATCGCGATTTAACTTACATTTATGACAGCAATCTGGATGCCCATATTGCACAGATTGGTGGGAATTACCTTTTACGACCTCATCTCAGTCTGGGTTTAAAATGGTATTTCGAAAGTTTTCGTATTTCCTCACGGGATTATTTTTTAACAGAAATGGAAAGGCGAGAAAATACCGGCTGGCGATCGGGACCAGAAATTACTCTGGAACATCAGAGCAAAATCCTGTTTACTCTTACTTATCGGTTCTTAACCCATCAATCTCGTTTAACAAAATCAGGTGCCCGGGAACAATGGGTGCGCCTGGTTACGGCCTGGAGCTGGAATAGGAGATGGTATGTATTTGGGCTGGTGGATTATTATTTTCTGACCACGCCGGGTACCAGCACAGAGCAGGCACCATTGCTTTACTCCCCTCTGGACAATGAAAATCGAATTTTCTTGAAAATAGCCCGTTCAATCTCCTACCGCAGCGACCTTTTCCTGAAAGGCGGTTACCTGCAGGAAACACTGTTAAAAGAACTCTTCACACTTTCCGGATGGCAGTTAACAGCGGGAATTGAATGGCAGTTTTAAATGCCGGGGGCATTCACCCCGTCTCGTGGTTACCATCGTAAAATGGTGGATTCCTGGTATATCTGGAACCACATCAACCAAAAGTTCCTGATTCTTCAATGAAAACTTCTTTCGAAACGATTCCGGTATCCTTCCGGGAAGCATCAGAGAAGAACTGTTTAATTAAAAAGTGCCAAGCCAGATCTACCACCTGATAATTCATTAAAGTGAAAATAAACGGTAAATTAGAAAAAACCGGGTTCTTTGCAGAAAAGCAGCATTACAATTGTGTTGATTTTTTCACTAATAATGTCTAATATTGTTTCTTAAAAAATGAACGCGAGCAGGATGAAACCATTTAAAATCTACATTACACGCCGGATTCCTGAAGCCGGGATTGAGGTGCTCAGGCCGCATGCGCAGGTGGAAATTTTCCCCGAAGCACGCCCCATCCCCAGGGAAGTACTTCGGGAGAAGGTGCGCCATGTAGAGGGTTTACTCTGCTTGCTTTCGGACACCATCGATCGGGAAATCATTGATGCTGCGCCCCAACTGCGGGTGATTAGCAACTATGCTGTGGGTTACAATAATATCGATGTGGAATATGCCACCCGGAAGGGCATTGTGGTAACCAACACCCCCGGGGTACTTACCGATGCCACGGCAGATTTAACCTGGGCATTGCTCCTGGCTGTAACGCGTCGAATTGTGGAGGGCGATCGCTTCATGCGGCAGGGGAAATTTAATGGTTGGGGTCCCATGTTGTTGTTAGGGCAGGATATTAAAGGAAAAACACTGGGCATTGTGGGTGCCGGACGCATTGGTACAGCGGTGGCCGAACGAAGTCGGGGCTGGGAAATGAACATCCTCTACTATAATCGCGGTCGAAACGCTTACCTGGAAGAGCACCTGAATGCCCGGATGGTGGAACTGGAAGAGTTGCTTGCGCAATCGGATTTTGTGAGTCTGCACGTTCCCCTCACTCCGGAGACGCATCATCTAATCGACGAAAAAGCGCTACGATCCATGAAAAAGAGTGCTTACCTCATCAACACCTCGCGCGGGGCAGTGGTGGACGAGCAGGCACTAGTACGTGCCCTCCGGGAAGGTTGGATTGCCGGTGCAGCACTGGACGTGTACGAACACGAGCCCCAGCTCACCCCGGGCCTCAGCGAACTGCCCAACGTGGTGCTGGCACCCCACATTGGGAGTGCCACGTTCGAAACCCGAAATAAAATGGCCACCATTGCTGCCCACAACATCCTGGACGTACTCCAGGGGAAAAAACCGTTGTATCCGGTAAATCCGGAGGTTTTCGAAAAATCACATTCACAATGAAAATATAGGAGCCGTTATGGGACAATTATCCGGTAAAAACATCCTTATTGTGGTGGGACAAACAAATTACAACGAGCAGGAATTCAATCATTTGTACCAGACTCTTCCCGAAGCCGGTGCCCGGGTATGGGTAGCAGCTCCCCGGATGGAAAAAGCTCTGGGACGCCTGGAAGGATACGCCGTACCCGACTTAACCATCGAACAGGCCAGGCCGGAAGATTACGATGCCGTGGTTCTGGTGGGTGGTTACGGCGCCTTCACCGATTTGTGGGACAACGAAACACTGCACCAGTTCTTGCAGCAGTTCCACCAGACGGGGAAACCCATCGTCGCTTGCAGCGTTGCCCCTGCTGTGCTGGCCAAAGCCGGCATTCTGAGCGGGAAAAAAGCTACTACCTATCCCGATTACAAAGCAGGAGTTATTTTCCAGAACGAAAATGTAATTCATGTTTATGAAAGCGTGGTTGAGGACGACAATATAATTACCACCAATCATCCGCGAGAGATTAACCAGGTGGTGGAGCGATTAATGACAAAGCTGGCAGGTGCGAATGGGTAGTAAGGCAGTAAAAGCGTACAAAAATCCTAAATTTATGAACAGTCGGGATGCGCGAATTCTGCGCATTCTGGCCGAATATCTGGAACCGGAAGCCCGGTTTCGGGATCAGAATGTAAAAGATACCATTGTGTTTTTTGGTTCGGCCCGGGTTATTGAAGGGGAACGAGCCCGGGAACATTATGAGTTGTGGAAGAAACGCTACGAAGAGCATCCGGATGAGGAACATTTACGGGAGCTACGGCGTGCCGAGCGCGACCTGAAAATGTCGCGTTACTACGACGAAGCCCGCCAACTGGCACGAATGCTCACCGAGTGGTCTAAAAGCCTGAAAAACAGCCATCACCGGTTTATTATCTGCTCCGGTGGCGGCCCGGGAATTATGGAAGCCGCCAACCGGGGAGCTCTGGATGTGCCCGGCGGGCTTTCCATCGGGCTCAATATCTCCATCCCTATGGAGCAAGATTCCAACGATTATATCACTCCAGAACTGAATTTTGAATTCCACTACTTCTTCATGCGAAAATTCTGGTTCATCTATCTGGCCAAAGCACTGGTGGTTTTTCCCGGCGGATTTGGTACCATGGACGAAATGTGGGAAGTGCTCACCCTCATCCAGACCGGAAAACTCCAGAAAAAAATGCCTGTGGTACTTTACGGCGAAAATTACTGGAAAAAAGTCATCAATTTTGATTTCATGGTAGAAGAAGGAACCATCAATCAGGAAGATCTGAAATTATTTAAATTTGCCGACACCCCCCAGGAAGCGTTTGAATATTTACGCGACAAATTAACCGAAATATTTCTGTAACACCTCCTGGTAGAAGCGGATTTCGGATAACTTCCCCAAAAATACAGTTGTGTTCTCCAGGTATTCTCAATAAATTAATAGGGTTAAAAAAGGAAGATAACGTTTGTCTATGAATTTAACCGGTAAAGAAAAACGCCATTTACGCGCCGTGGGTAACCAGCTAAAAGCAGAAATCATTATTGGAAAAGAGGGTATTTACGAAGGGACATTTCAGAGTCTGGAAAATTCGTTTAATACCAAGGAACTGGTCAAAATTAAATTGCTAAACACCTCTCCTATTCCCAAACAGGAAGCAGCCCAGCAGTTAGCCGCAGGATGCCATGCCGAAGTCGTCCAAATCTTAGGAAACACCATTCTCCTCTATCGTCCATTAGAAAAAAATAATTAAAATTTGTAGGGAAAAATTTAACTTCTTTCGTAGTTATATTACCTGTATTTTGTGAATAACGTTCTGGTGCATAAAGAAAAACTATGGTAAAATTCTGGCCATTTATGACACATCCTACTCGCAGTAAAATCCCGTTCTCCGTCAAGCTTACACCCCGGGGTGCACGTCAACCCCAAAAATATTCGATTTCTCTCGTACTTTATCACAAAATGCTTTAAATCTGAAAATAAATTTTTCATAACAAAATCAGGAGGTTATATGAAGTATTTCGTCACATTATTTTTTGCGATAGTGCTCGTTTTTAATGTGAATGCTGCAAATCAGTGGATTACGTTCACCTCTGCTGATCCTGCCATTCCTGCAATGAGCCATCTTAGCACATCTCCCGGCGATGTGGAATTTACTTACGATATTCCGGGAATGTTTGTGGATAAGGTAGAAGTCAATTCCCGGACGTTTCACAATATAAGCATTCCGGGATGGGGCGTGAATATCGACCCGGGTAAACCGAAAGTCCCCGAACTGGGTCACTATATCGCCGTGCCCCGGGGAGCGCAGGTCGATGTGCAAATTCTGGATGATGACGTGATGGTGCTTTCGGATTATTATCTTTATCCTTCCCAACCCCTGGCGATCGATAACGAGAACTATCCGCAACCGGAATTTACTCTGGATGAAGCGTTTTACACCCAGGATGTTCAGTATCCCGCCAGCGTGGTTTCCCTTTCGGATGAGATCATCATCCGCGGGGTTGCCTCCCGGCTGGTCCGCATTTTCCCCATTCAATATAATCCTGCACGCAAAGAATTAACCGTGCATCGGCATTTTCGAATTCATATTTCCTTTAACGGAGGAAGCGAATACATCTCGGATGCGCGGCTGCGTTCTCCCTATTTTGAACCGCTATTTAAAAGCACGTTTTTAAATTACCAGGAATTAGGCCCGGCACCCGATTTTGGCACTTATTCTACCCGCTCCAACGGTGCGGATATGATCATCATTACCACCACTGCCTACGAAGCTGCCGCAGATACTCTGGCTGCCTGGAAAAATTTGCTGGGAATTAAAACGGTTGTGGTAACAACCAATGAAACCGGGAATACTCCCACCCAGATAAAGAATTTTATTCAAACCGCTTATAATACCTGGACTCCCGCACCGAGCTTTGTCATCTTCCTGGGCGACCATAACGATGTGCAAAGCTACTACTCTAACACCGGCTCTTATTCCCACGTCACGGATTTGTACTACCAGAAGCTGGACGGGAACGACTACTTCCCGGATATTGCCTCGGGACGAATTTCTGTTTCCAATGCTAACGAAGCACTCACTTTTGTAAAACGTGTGATTAAATATGAGAAGAATCCGGTAGATGATATTAATTTCTACACTCATACCACCCATGCTGCTTACTTCCAGCACGCAGGTGGGGGTTACGCCGAACGCCGTTTTGCCCAGACCAGCGAAGAAATTACCCAGCACATGCTGAACAATGGCTACACGGCAGAGCGAGTTTTCTACACCGAACCCAGCGTAAATCCCACCCACTGGAACAACGGATACTACTCCAATGGCGAACCCATTCCGCCCCATTTACTCCGTTCCAACGGTTTTATGTGGAATGGTAATGCCACCGACATCTCCAACGCAGTGAACACCGGAACCTTTTTCCTTACCCACCGCGACCATGGTGGAGAAACGGGATGGGGTGATCCTGCTTATTCCGTAAGCCATGTTCAAGCATTACAGAATGGCGATAAAGTTCCGGTGGTATTTAGCATCAATTGTCTAACGGGACGTTTCAATTACTCCGGCGTTTGTTTTGCCGAAGCCTGGCTACGAAATCCCAATGGTGGTGGTGTTGGGGTGGTTGCTGCCTCCGAAGTGAGTTACAGCGGATTAAATGATGGATTCGCCGAGGGTCTGGTGGATGCCATCTGGCCGGGACTGGTTCCCCTGTTCCCCCACAATATGAACCCCACCGTTACCCCGCACGAACCCATTTACGCCATGGGACTGGTACTAAATCAGGGCAAATTTCGCATGACCGAAACCTGGGGTGGAGGCAATCCGCCTTTCAATTACGAAGAATACACTTTCGAACTGTTCCATTGGTTTGGCGATCCTTCCATGGAGATTCGCACCCAGGCACCGCAAAATTTCGTTATCTCCCATCCGCCTACAATCATCATGGGAAGCTCCAGTTTTACCGTGAATATCGATGCGGATAGCGCCCGGGTGGTGCTGACCCGGAACGGAGAAATTCTGGGCATTGCCCTCTCCAGCGGTGGTGTGGCTGTAGTAAACCTGAGCAATCCCATCACCGATCCTACTCCCATTCAGATGACGGTGTACAAACACAACTACGTGCCTTATCTGGCCGAAATTCAACCCATTGCTGCCACCGGACCTTACCTCTACTGCATGTCCCCGGTTATTGTGGATACCGCTTTGAATTCCAACGGTGTTCCGGAGGCAGGAGAAACAGTGCAGATGCAACTGGAACTCACCAACCTGGGTATCGACCAGGCCACTAATATCCAGGCATCGATTACCACCAGCGATACCTTCCTGACCATTCTGGATGATACCACCAGTATTGCCGCAATCGATACGGCCGATACGGTAATTGCAGGAGCTTTCGAAATCGCCATCTCTCCCAATACCCCGCATCTCCACAATGCCAGCGTAGAGTTGCATATGGAAGCCGATGGCGGTTATAGCTGGGATCAAACCATTTTCTTCCGGATTCGGGAAGGAGCCC
>JALWDQ010000469.1:0-3732 GCA_027039625.1 Calditrichia bacterium
GGTTCTGGTAAAGACCGATGTAAGCAACCATGTCCCCTTTTTCGTTCATGGTGATAGGTGATTTCAGAATAGGGTAGGTGAGGTGATATTCCTGAAATATGCTATGGGAAATATCGGAAACTACCAATGTGGTTTCGTCCACCGCATAGCAAAACATTTTACCGTTACCGGAAATAGCGGCATCCAGGAAATCTACGGATGGATCAATCATGGTGTTAAATGATTCTCCGTACAAGCTGTAATGAATTAGCTGGGTCGGTTTGCGCGTTATCATGTAAAGATAACCAGAAAGCTGATCCGGGGGACCGGAGGAACCCTGTCCGGGCGAGGTACTATCCTTTTTGTGGCACTGGAAAAATCCCGGTAAGGTAGCAAATAAAATAATTACTAAAGCTCTTTTTAAAATCCATTGGCGCATAAATAAGTTACCATCGTTAATTCTTACACATTATTATAGGTTTACACAAAATTCTGGTTCCCCTGATTGGAAAGAAAAGCTCGGGTTTTCATCAACAAAATTGCAAATAGGTTCTGTTATGGTAAATCCCATATTACTCGTATCGCCCGATTTGCTATTCTTGTTTCACCATTTAAAAGTTTACGAAAATTTTCACCCAAAAGAAATAGTTTACCCGGAATGGAGCTATATTATTTGAAACAAAGGTTTTTGAATTTCAATTGAAATAGTTCATTTTTTTAGTGCGACCAATACCATACCACTGCTCGGTGGAACATCAATATGGAGCGAATTTAGTTTTCTTTGAATTTTCGCAGAAGCGCTCCGGGCATCGACCAGCATTCCCCAGGTTCCCCCCGGTAAAGAAAATTTTAGAGCTTTTTTGGGATTTCTATTGATAGGAAGCAGAAAGTCCTTCTCCTGCCAGCGTAAACGGTAAACGATTTGTAAGGAATCTGCTGTGTTCAGGAAATGAAAATTCTCCGGTTCTGCTCTGCGAAAAGCAGCATAACGTTTGCGCAGAGCAATTAATCCCCGGTAATAATCCACCAGTTCCCGATTCATCCGGCTGTGCCGGAAGTTCAAATAATTGGTCGCATTATCTTTGTTGTAACTATTATGGTCGATGCGACCCCAGTTGGTATCGGGAACTTCCGTTTTAACAATTACTTTGCTGCGCGCATATTCCTGTCCTTCGTGGATCATCACCATTCCCTGGGAGGTGAACAAAAACAGAGCCGCCAATTTGTTAAGGCGCATCTGGGCAGGGGAGAGGTGCGCATGAGCATCCAGATTGGTAATTCGTTGTTTTGGTGAAACTTCTCCCAGACCCAGCCGGATAAAATCGCCCAGTGTGTAATCATCATGGGATTCCAGATAATTAACGGAATGTCGTATGTTACGGTATTGGCCTCCCAATTTCCGTAATGAACCCATAATGTAGCGTCGCAGCGAAGTGGGAGAGTTGTTTCCCTGCCAGTCACCGAAAACAAATCCTTTACCGGTAAAGGGATTTTCTCCTTTCACCCCGTTACGAAATTGATCGTTCCAGGAAGCCCAATCATGATCAGAAAATCCCGCGGGATCGTACCCACCCCCCCAGGGTTCGGCAATCAGAATAACCTCCGGTTTAATTTTTTGTGCCGCACGGGTTATGGCATCCACTGTTTCCCGATCAATCATATTGGCCAGATCGAAACGGAATCCATCCACATGATACTCCCGGAGCCAGTGCACTACACTATCCACAATTAGACGGCGTACCATGGGACGTTCCGTTTTCAAATCGTTCCCACACCCGCTTACAGAAGTGAATTGACAGTCCGTTGTAACCCGAAAATAGTAAAATTTGTCGATGTATTTCAGAGGATTGTAATCGTACTGAGAAACGTGATTGTACACTACATCCATCAGTACCGCCATTCCCTGGCGATGAAAGGCGCGCACCATCTCTTTAAATTCCTGCACCTGCTTCCCACTGGTACCGCAATAACGCCCCTCCTCCATAGTAGCACCAGTAGCATAGTAAGATTCCGGCGCAAAAAAATAACTGGTCATATATCCCCAATGGTTGCGGGCGTAGGGATTCCAGGTATTGAAAACCGGTGCTGTGGAATCCCGATATGGTACCTCGCGATTGCCAAAATCCTGGGTGGGCAAAAGCTCCACTGCATTAACTCCCAGGCTGCGAATATAAGGAATTCCCCCAGCCTGATCTTCCTGCCAGAGGCTGGAGTAATACCCCCGTTGCTTTTCAGGCAATCCACTGGAGGGATGCGCTGTCAGGTCCCGGATATGCATTTCGTAAATAATTAAATCCCGCCAATGAGGGGGGCGAAAATCATCGGCAGCATCCGGAGAAGAGGGAGATGGTGGTAAAATGAACGTTTTACCCGGATGGGTGTAGTGGTTGCGAGTTGCTACCGCAAAACTATACGGGTCGGCCAGCACGATGGTGGAGTCGAACATTTCTCCATCGCCTGAAGGTCCCCAAACTCTGTAGCCGTAGTAACTACCAATCCAGCGGGAATTGCTCGTAAACCACCAGGTGCCATCGTCGTCCCTGTTCATGGGAAACTCTTCGCCCCGCCGATCACGATAATCTTCGAAATGCACCAGTTTTACCCAGCGTGCTCGGGGCGCAAACAACCGGAAAACAATGCTATCCCTCCCAATAATGCATCCTAAAGGCTTTTCGGTTTTGATTAAATTCAGCACCCCATCCGGGCGCAGGAAAACCGAATCGCCACGGGAAGTCACCAGATAATAGTGCCGGGTAAGGTCGAAAGGAGTAGATGTAGTAAAAAAAATGGTGCGCTGGGCGCGTCCCTTGCGGATAAATCGCTGAATATGCATACCGGGAACAATGCGCCATTTTTTAATTTCCAGCAGCGAAACATGCTCATTCAGTTCAATGCGCACCGTTTTCCAATCCTCAATAGTGGCTTGAGTAATTTCAGGTACCGCTGCCACAGCCGGAAGGAATTTCAGGATCAGAAAAAAAATGCCTATTCGTAAACTGGCTTTCCATTTTTTCATTTGGTGGCTTACCTTTGTTGTTACTAAATTTGTTTTCAGTGGTAAAGTTAAAACAACCAGAAGAGCGATTAAAACAGTTTTTGAAGCAATTTTTAGTTTTACGTTTTGATCGAGGAAAAGGTTAAAGGGATTGAGAACAGCGATTTGAATTCAGAAATTCACTAAATTTCAGGAACTGAATTTGCTGGAAATTATTATTATCATCGTATCATTAAGTTTAAGCTTTTATTTTGCGGGTACGGAAACGGCATTTATTTCCGTGAATCGGGTGCGAATAGAGCTCTGGCGGCGTCAAAAACGGCGCGGTAGCGAAATCATCCGCCAGTTTTTACTAAAACCAGAACGCTTTATTTACACCACTCTGGTAGGTAACAACATCAGTAATGTTGCTTTTGCTTCCTATGCTACCCTGTATTTCGACCGTCATTTTAGCCGGGAGGTTGCCTGGATTATCATCACAGTTTTAAGCGTGGTCATTGGAGAAATCATTCCTAAAACGCTGTTCCGGAGTCTGGCAGATTGGGTCATTCTGCGGGTAGGTCCTTTATTGCATGGGTTTTACTACCTGTTGTTTCCCATGATCTGGATTGTGAATCGTATTAGTGAACTAGTGTTGCGCATGTTTCATATTCGCTCCGAAGAAGTTCGCCATTTTTTCTCCCGAAAAGATGTGGAAATTTTAATTCGCGAAAGCGAGAAAAAAGTAAACGTTCCTCAGGAAGAAGGGGAGATACTGC
>JALWDQ010000470.1:0-1174 GCA_027039625.1 Calditrichia bacterium
CCACAGTGTTGTCTTCATTTGCCGGCCGGTCGGTCATCCAGCGATAGCGCAGTGCCCCTTCCCATCCTTTGGGATGAATAAAGGTGAGCCCGCCCGTGGAGGTAAGTCGCGGTGCCAGGGGGACGTAGTTTTCCCCTTCGGGTAAATCTTTGTAGCGGGCGTGTGCCTGGTTGACATCGGCATCCAGCCATAGGTAAGGGAGCAACTTCATCCGTAGTTCCAGATCCACTCCCCAGCGGCGGGTCGGTCCGCTGATTTCGGTGGTTCCTTCATCTCCCACATATACCAGCTCTTCTTCCATATCCAGCAACCAGGCTGCCAGGCCAAGATTAACGCGATGTCCTAACCGGGCACGTAATCCCAATTCTCCTCCCACCGCCCGGGGCAGGGTACGGATATTGGCCTGGGCGGGATCGAAATGGCGCGCCTGCAACGCTGCGGCAATATCCGCTTCGCCCGCACCTTTTGCGCGCATGGCATGAGTTATGTCTTTCATTTTTTGCCCCATCACCACGTCCCGGGCATCATTGGAATGAAACCCGCTACCGGTGTTCAAAAAAATATCCACTGCAGAGGTGGGACTGAACACCAGATTAAGTTTGGGATTCAAAATGGCCTCTTGCGCAAATCCGGAAGCGTGGGGCAACCCATTGTCGGGCTGCGCGGGATCGTCCAGGCGGTCATCCACATTGAAAGTGAAATAATCGCCTCGTAAACCCAGTTGCATGCGGAAATAGTTACTGAAGAGAATCTCTTCCTGGTACCAGAAATAGAGATTTTGCTCGGCCACGCGGACATCGCCAAACACCTGCTGCCGCATTCGTCCCGGACTGTGCCACAATCCCACCGCTATGTTATCCTGGCGGAACCCACCCCCAAAACGGCTGATGTGGAAGTAATTCCCCAATTTGCCGGATATCCGGTACTGGCTATTTAAACCCAGCAACCGCCGACGGTCCACCTGCTCAATCATGTCTCCATGGGTGGTATCGTGGAGAAAAAAGGTGAAATTGGAGAATAATTTAAAATTGTAATTCGAAGCCCAGGCTTGAATTTGAAACTGGTTGTTGTGTCGTCCCCTCAGGGAATAGAGCAGGTTCACATTTTGCCGGGCTGTGGTTCCTCCTTCAAGATCGTCGATGGCACCAAAACGGGAAATCAGTCCCCGCCGAAC
>JALWDQ010000471.1:0-3729 GCA_027039625.1 Calditrichia bacterium
AAAAAGCGTTTACCAATGGATTTTTGCACACGAATTAAAAGAATTTGTATTTGCCCACGAATCACACGAATGGACACGAATAAAAAGTAATAATATGATTAGGTTATAGAAAAAACAGCTCAATTATTTGTTCTTTAAGTAATTGTAATTTGAGATATTTATTTGGATTCGGAATTTCTTTGCGTCCTTGGCGCATCCTCCGCGTACTTTGCGGTTTTTAACTTTTTGTCATTTGGAATTTTTTTTGTACTCCGTTGAGGACAAAAGGAAAGTGAAAAGAAAGTACACCATTAGGTAGTAAATCCAAATTACATCCTAAAAAACTATCGGCTGGCAGGGTGAGAGGCCACTAAGTGGCCGACAGATTTTAGCCCATGGCCTTCAGCCATGGGAACGGGAAATCCCACACCCACCATTTATGAGTCCCGCATGGACGACAGAATATTTTTAAATTAGCTAAAAACATGCACAGGGGCATTTGCTATTTTTGACAGTATTATTGAGCTGCCCCCTGTCCCTCCCGGGGCTTTTCGAGCAGTATCCTGATAATAAAACAGCAAAAGATGCAAAGACAAAACTGCCCTCCGGTTAATCACTGGAATCCAATCCCCACTGCTGCGCCAGTTCGTCGGGAACATCTACCACCATTCGGAGCATGGCGGTGGAAAGGGTTTTCCCCTGGGCATCGTGGCGTAAGGTGCGTGTGCCACCACCTCCCAGAGCATTGTGCAACAGAAAATTCAAAGCATGGATGTTGGGCAGTTCAAACCGTTCCACTTCACCCAGACAAATTCCGGCGAAATGCTCTTTCACGCGCTGGGGTGTTAGCACTTCTTTCAGAAACGGATAATACTCCGGTTTATAGGCAATCACCCCCACATTGGCGGTATCTCCTTTATCGCCAGAACGGGCATGGGCTAATTTCAACAGTTGAATTTTCATTGCGATTTTCCTCTACGATTCATTTTCATCCGGTCATTAAAAAATTTGAAAATAGCATTAAATACGGCTGAATCCGCTCTTACCGAAAACCAGATTGTGTTTTTACTCTTCCCACATTTCCCTCACCCACACTATCGGGTTTACCAGCTCTTTGGGGATGAGTGCCGGCCAGAAAGCCACCACTTCTTTGGGTTTGGGACGCCCTTCTCCAAAACCGGTCACCGTAGGTGGCCCGGTGAGTACCAGGGGAATCATCTCTCGACTAAAGCGTTCCAGGTGTTCCTTGTTGTAGCCCCGTACACCAATTTGAAGCACCACTTCGTTGGGGTCTTCAATGGGATGAGCCAGGGGACCGTGACAGGCGTTTAAGCCTAAAAATTCTGTGTGGATTTCCTCAAATTCCAGTCCCAGATACCGAATGCGTTCCCGTATAATTTCATCGGCTTTTTTTGCTTTTTCCAGCGCCTCGGGCCAGGCATAGGTAAGATGCCCGATGCAGGTCCAGCCATCGGCGTAAGAGATGGACACTTTGTAGAAAGGCGTGGGTTCTTTTCCGCGAATTCCATACACTCGTACTCGATTGGGAGCGACCTGTTCCAGATGTACGGTGGTAAAATCGGCCACCACATCCGGTGTGATGTATTCTTTGGGATTTCCCAACTCGTACACCAGTTGTTCCTTCACCGTTTGTAAATTGATCACACCGCCGGTGTTCTCGTGTTTGGTGACGAAAAACGTCCCATCGGGATGGGCTTCGATGATGGGGAAGCCGATGTGGGCGAAATCGGGAACATTTTTCCAGCCTGCCAGATAATTGCCCCCACTCACCTGGGCACCGCATTCGATAATGTGCCCCGCAATAATTCCAGCAGCCAGTTTATCATATTCATCTTCCATCCAGCCAAATTCGTAAATCATAGGTGCCAAAGTTAATCCCGTATCGGTTACCCGGCCCGTGATGACAATCTGAGCTCCATCTAACAACGCCTGAGCCACCGGTTGAGCCCCCAGATACACGTTGGCACTATACACCCGATCCCGCACCGAAGAGAGCGGTTCTCCGGTATCCATGTGGCGTAATTCCACCCCGCTGTTGAGCAAATCGTCCAGCCGGTACATGATATCGTCTCCATGCACCACCCCAATTTTCAACCCGGAAATGCCCAGCTCCCGGGCTACTTCAAAGATGGCATCCCGACAGGCAAGGGGATTTACTCCGCCAGCATTGGTGATGACCCGGATGTTTTTTTCCACAATATCCGGGAGAATTTCTTTCATCAGGGGAATCAAATCCCGGGCATACCCCAGTTTGGGATTACGCATGCGCTGTTTTTCCATGATGGACATGGTGACTTCCGCAAGGTAATCCATTACCAGATAATCGATAGGACCCTTCCGCACCTGATCGATGGGCGCATCGATGCGGTCTCCCCAGAATCCCTGCCCCGAAGCAATGCGAATGCTCTTTTTTTTCATGGTCACCTCATTTTTGCTCTGTGAAATAATTCTTTTCCAGTAATCTACGTAAAAATCTCAACGTTTTTTAATTTGTTCTAATGCGGTACTTCTTTGGTGTTCATCATCCCTGATGGTCTCACTTTCCCGGAAATCGCTATTTCAATATACAGTAAAATTTTAATGATTATTAGCAAATTATTTTTTGCACAAACATAGAAGTAAATTCCAAATATCAAAAAACAAAAAAACCGCCACGTCTGAACAGATTCCTTTGGGACATGCAACGACCGCAACAATTTTTCGGAAAATGTTGCACAAAAAAATAACCAAAATTCGTGTTTAGATTTGTTGCAATTCAAGGTAATCCGGTCTCAAGGATGCTGTGCATTTATCCTGTCAAAAATGGCAACTGAGAATGTGCACGGTCCAAAATGATTCAATATTATTAATTCAAAATTTTCAAATATTTCTGTCGTCCTTACAGGACTCAAAAATGGTGGGTGATTTCCATTTCCCATGGCTGAAGGCCATGGGCTAAAATCTGTCGGCCACTCCGTGGCCTCTCACCCTGCCAAGGGAAGTGACTTTTTTTAACGGAAGCAAAGTATTTACACCACAAGTCCGTATGGATTTAATAATTCATAATTCTTAATTCAAAATTCCATCTGTGTCGCCCTTTCAGGGCTCAATTTTTGGGTGGTCTCTGTTTCCAGGGCTTCGCCCTGGGCTATCCCTGTGTGAGTGCTTCGCACTCTCTTTATCAAAAATTTCATTCTTCATTTTCCATGTTTTATTTCTCATTTCTCACTCTTCATTCCCTTCATCGTTTTTAATGAGGATCATCTTCCTATCTGTATATTCTGTGTCTTCTGTGCTCGGTACCCGACTGTGGTTTTAATATCTCATCTATCTTCTGTAGTTGCAAAAATCAATTCAAAATTCTTAACTCAAAATTCTTAATTATTTCTGTCGTCCTTACAGGACTCAAAAATGGTGGGTGGGATTTCCATTTCCCATGGCTGAAGGCCATGGGCTAAATTCTGTCGGCCACTTCGTGGCCTCGTATCCTGCGAACCGATAGTTTTTTAAATCCAGAGATTTTATTTCGACCATCCGAAATATCCAGTCAAAAAATATTTTTTCTTATTATTGGCAAAAATTCCATATCACAAATACCGTTTTTCATTCGCGTCAATTTGTGTGATTCGTGGGCAAATAATTCGTGGGTAAACATCCATTCGCATTATTCGTGGTTAAATCTTTCCCATGGTTGAAGGCCATGGGCTGAATGCAGTCGGCCACTCCGTGGCCTTTCACCCTGCCAAGGGA
>JALWDQ010000472.1:0-3728 GCA_027039625.1 Calditrichia bacterium
GTGTCCGGCGTAATAAATGAACACATCCGAGTTGCGGGATTTTACCAGATTATACAATTTTCCTTTGGGATTTCCGGCGATGCCAAAGAAGCGGTCGAAATCCGCTTTGGTAGCATCCAGCAGGAGGAAGATATTGCCTTTTTTAAGTCCCAGCACTTTCTCGAAATATTCCGCCATCAGCCGGGCATCCCGATGGGCATAGGTCACTTCGGGAATGTTGCCATTCCCCCGGTAATTTTTATTCCCAATAATCACCGCAAAGGCGTTGTCCCGATAAATGTGCCCCATTTCAATCTCATTCTCCACATCAATGTCGGGATCGGGGAAATTTTCTTCCGCCGGGGTTTCGTTTTTAGCGGCAACCATCGGGGCATTTTCGGGCTTGTGGAACGGAATTTTCCCGTACAGCACGCTGCGCGTTTCGCGGGTGGCCTCCTGCACTTCCAGCTCGAAAGGAATTTCCCCTTCGCCCCCCACCGAGGGGTTGAGGGAAAAGGCAAAGGTGACATCAAACGTTCCGCCGGGAGGGACATTCCCCACGGTTCTGGCGGAGAGGCCAATAATCTCCACCAGAGAACTTTTGGGCGTCCAGCGCACCTTCACTCCTCCCGCCCAGTACTCGCTGGTATTTTCCACAGTCAATTGAATCAGCGCTTTTTCGCCCACCGGCACTTTCTGCAAAATGGAGTGGGAATTGTCTCCCTTTAAAAACTGCACCGCCCGGAGCGCAAACCGGGGTGGAGGCGGCAGCTCGAAAGGCAACTGAAGTTTTTTCTCGGTTAACAGGTACTGCCCTTTGTACCACAACCGGGCAGTGATGAGTGCCATTTTAGAGATGGGCTGCTCCATCAGCTTTACCGGAACACTGCCGTGGTAGTCTCCGGATGCATTCAGGTAAATGCCCGTCAGGGTGGTGTCGTACATGGTGCGCAGAGTTGAATCTGCCACGGTAATTTGTAACCAGACCTCCCACAAGGGGAAGCGCGCCGGGTTGCTGATGGCAAACTGAACCTGCCCATCTTCGGTGAGGAGGATTTTGGACGCTCCGGTGGTACCGGAATAGCGCACGGTAAGCCGTGCGGATTGAAACTCCGGTAAGGGATTGCGATCGATTAAGCGAATCGCCAGTCCCCGGCTGCCACTACCGGTTTCTACAAATCCGCACACCACCACATCCCCATTGCCCAGTTGAAGAACATCCTTCGCTTCGGCAGAAAACGGGAGAGACACCGTTTTGCTCTCCAGCTTCGCTCCGCTCTCCGAAATTTCCCACAGAAATACAGCGTGCTTTTTCTGGGTGCGTTTCTCCTTTACCCCCACCGCAAAGTAGCTATTGCGCCAGGAAGGAATCACCCGGCGAAACTCCTGATCCCCCGGCAGGTGGGTGCTCTTCTCCCAGGAAATTCCCGCATCCCGTTTCAATCCCTGCACCAGCGCTTCTTTTTTCCAGATGCCTTTCTTGTCCTGATATCCCGCCAGGGCCAGGGCATTCTCGTTGAGAAATGCCAGGGAAACATAGCGGAGGGGGAGATTCTCGCTGAACACTTTTTTATTGGACAGCTTTCCCCGGGGAGTGAGAGCCACAAACAACCCATTATCTCCTCCGGTAGCAGCATCGTGTACATATCCCGCAGCGTAAATGGTTCCATCGGGAGCCAGCAGAATATCCGTCAAAGCATCCTCCCCCGTCTCGCGCGTTTTGCGCACCCATTTAATTTTTCCGGAACCATCCACCGCCAGCACCGCACCATCTTTGCTTTCGATGCGAGAGCCCATGATGTACCCTGCCACCAGAAATATGCCATCCTGCTGGCGGACAAAACGGTAGGTCACCACATTTTCGTCCATTTCCAGATAAGAACGCTGCTCTTCTTCACCGGAATCCGAAAAAAAGAGAAGAAGCG
The DNA here is from genome assembly GCA_027039625.1 of Calditrichia bacterium. Taxonomy (GTDB): domain Bacteria; phylum Calditrichota; class Calditrichia; order RBG-13-44-9; family RBG-13-44-9; genus JALXCH01. The sequence goes on from JALWDQ010000472.1 coordinate 1,905, forward strand.
CCCGCATCCCTTCGGTGCGGTACTCCGTACCCAGCACCGCCACACCACCGCCGGGTAGGGGAAGCACATCCGTTAAAACCAGCGCCCCATCTTCCGGAAGAATGGGTCTGGCAAACACTTCCCGAAAGTTGTAATCGGTCTTCAGAAGAAGTCCCCGGGTGTTGGTTTCCCCGGAAGGTAAGAAGCTCCCCACAAAATAAAACATGCTGTCCCGGGTAGCCGTTACTGCATTGAGCCGGATGTTCTCCCGGGAGGAGAAATCCTTCCAGAGTTCCACTTCCAGAGCCATTCCCTGCACAAACCACAGCCCCACCAGCAACAGCAACCAGGCTACCCAACCTGATGGCACTCGACTCCTGAACTCCCTGTAAAAACTCCTTGCACGCATCATCCTCTCCCCTGATTTATGAATTCACACACTCTGCAAAACCTCTACTCCCCAACTGCAAATTCAGGTAATTTCGATGAAATCCGGTTATTTGCCCCTTTTCACTAAACTCCGGTTTAAGGTTGCTTAAAAATGGTCTTCAGCCAGTTTTCCATCACCAATTCCCCGTAAAGGGATTTCAGAAATTTCTCACCGGTCTCATTCATTAACTCCCGCACCCGGGAATAAAACGTGTCGCCGGGCATGGTCTTCTGCTTCTGGCGGTAAATGAGATACTGCCACATCGGAGTGTATTCCGATTCCGGAAGCAGCTGGGTGGCAGCTTCCAGAAATTGCAGCGCATCGCTTTTACCGGTGAAATAATGCCGCAGCAATAAAATGTGGTACCAGCGCAGCAAACGGAGATTTTTGGCCGCATCGGTATCGTGCTCCACCAGCCATTGCACCAGCTTCAGACGCCGGGGTAAATCGTTTTCCCAATCACCTTCCAGCGCTGCCTGCAGGAGCAGTTCATTCAAAAAGCGCCGGTAAGAGGTGTGTGGGAAGTTCTTCAAAATTAGCCCGGCAGTTTTCAGCACATTCTTCCAGCTTCCTTCCTGAATAAAGGAATACATCAGCGCCAGGCAGGTGGTATCGGAAATCCAGGGATTTTTCTTATTCAGCTTCAAGCCCAGGCGGTACTCTTCGTAGGCATCGTCGTATTTTTTCAGGTGAAGCAGGGTACGCGCCCGAAATTCGTGCGACCATTGCTCCAGCAAAGGATGGTTGGTAAAGCGCTCCAAAAATACGCTCAATTCCTCCAGTAAACTGTTTTCCCACAAATAGTCGGCGGTTCGAATGGCATTGAGGGCAACGTTGTACATATCCGATTTTCCCCGTCGCCAGAGCCGCACCGTATCCGGAGAGACCAGATACACATCCCCTTCGGGAGTAAGCGCCGCGTCCAGAACAGGCGGGTCTTCGCTCTCGGGAAGCACATGGCTGGACAACCAGATATTTTTAATGCGCAAATGTACCGTGGAATCGGCCAGAGCCAGCAGAATATCGCCCGAGAAAGAGGCTTCCAGCTTTCGGGTTTTCTGGCCCCAGTAGCCCTGGCGGGGAGAAATGCGCCGCCACTTCCCATCCACAAACTGGTACAAACCCGCATTGGTTACAAAGTAAACCCCTTCGGCTTCCTGACTGATGGCATCAAAAATGCGGATGACCTCGCCAGGCAGCGAGAGACTCTCCATGCGGGAGGTTCCCGGATAAAAGGCATACACCGCATTAGCCGTTACCACATACCACACACCCTCCAGTCCCGGCAGAATTTTGATGATATCGAATCCCTGAATCATGACCGGGAGCTGCATCTGTTTCCACTGGCCGCTGGTCATGTCGAAGTAAAATACAGTTTTCCGGGTGCGCAAAAAGGGAATGGTTTCATCCACCCA
>JALWDQ010000473.1:0-11782 GCA_027039625.1 Calditrichia bacterium
TTTTTTTTCTTTGCGGTTAAATAAAATCAACCGTAGTTTTGGAGATTCTTCGCTCCGCTAATGCTCCGCTCAGAATGACAGGAGGGAGGTGCCGGGTGTCATGCTGAGGCTTCTGCCTCTGGCGGGAGCCGAAGCATCTCAGAAGCAGCGGAGAGAGGTTCTTCGCTCCGCTGGCGCTTCGCTCAGAATGGCAGGGGGTGGTGCTGTTATTCTGAAGCCCGCCGCAGCCGGGATGAAAAATTTCCCAGAAGATTTCCAATCCCTTCGTAAAGGGCGGGAATCACGTTCAGGCTGAAGAAAATTCCCGTGAGCATGCCACCAATCAGAGTAATAGCAAAAGGCTGATGAATCTTCGAACCGATGCCGGAACCAATGGCAGCGGGAAGTAGGGCAAAGATGGTGGTCATTCCCGTCATTAAAACGGGACGGGTGCGAACGCGTACGGTTTCTTCCAGCGCCTGTCGTACCGGCAGCTTTTTCTCCTGGATCAACCGATCGGTCAGGTCGATGAGAACAATGGCATTGTTTACCGCCACTCCCACCAGAGTAAGCAATCCAATGGCTACCGACACGTTGAGGGTTTGCCGGGTAAGCAGCAGAGCCAGGAACGCCCCAATAAAATCCAGCGGCACTTTGAACAATATTACAAACGGTTGCCAGAAGGAACGAAATTGCAGGTAAAGAATGAGATAAATCAGCAGGATGGCGCTGATAATTACCCAGATAAACTCCTGCAAACTTTCCAGCAGCACCTGATATTGCCCACGAATCCGGTAGGTGTAACCAGCGGGAAAGGTGAGTTTAGAAAGCTTCTCTTTCAAATGGCGCACAATCGCCCAGATGTTCCCCTCAGGCTCAGCGATTAAAGTAATTTCTCGTTCCGTGTTCAGATGGGTGATGGTGGGAAGGATGTCGCGAAAACGAACGATGCTCACTTCCTGCAAAGGAATGGTAGTTCCTTCCGGAGTGTGAATGGGGAGTTGTTTCAAATCTTCCAGACTTTGCCGCTGCTCCTCCGGTAAGCGGAGAAAAAGAGCCACCGGCACCTGTTCTTTCACAAAATAAGAAATGATTCTTCCCCGAAAGGCAATTTCCACCTGCTCCATTAACTGCTGCACCGTCAAGTGGTGGTAAGCCAGTGCCGCCCGGCGGGGAATAACTTCAATTTGCGGCACAGTAAACTTAGCGTTGTTGATGACGTTCGAAAGTCCCTCGGTGTGGTTTAGCAGCTTTTCCACCTGCTCCGAAAGAGCAACCAGTGTATCCAGATTATCCCCGGAGAGCGAAATCCCAAAGAATGCGGGAAGCCCGCTGAAGCTTTCGTCAATCTTCTCCTGGGTGGGAAGATGAAAGAGAAACACCATTCCTTCCATCGTGGAAAATTGTTCCCGGAACTCCCGCATCAGTTCATCGATATTTTTCTGGCGATGGTGCTTATCCTTTAGTTTAATGAGCAATTCCCCGTGATTCACATCCTCGATGTAGTAGGTATTTTCCGGGGAGCCAATCTTCAGGTACACATTATCCACATCCGGGCACTGGAGGGCGAATGCGGTAAGCTGATGTCCCACCCGGGTAGATTCTTTCAGCGATACCCCGGGACGCATGATGTATTCCACCAGAATGGTTCCTTCATCCACAGGCGGGAGAAAATTTAGGGGATTGAGAAGAAGCAGCGCCACGAGCAGTACCGTAAAAATCACCAGTAAAGCCGCAAACGTTTTCCGTTTGTGATTCATTGCCCGCAGGAACCAGCGCCGGTTCCACTGCAGAAATCGGAGTAGATAACGGGATTCGTGCCGCTGCCCCGGTTTTAATTCCCCTTTCCAGTGCATCAGAGAAGGGATGATGGTGAGGGAAAGGAACAGCGAGGTGAGCAATGTGTAGGCGATGGTGAGCCCGAACGGCGTAATGAGCTGTCCCAGGAATCCCGTTAAAAACAGCAACGGCAGAAAAACGATGATGGTGGTGAAGGTTCCGCTCACATCGGCTCCCAGAATCTGGAAGGTGCCGTTGTGAACCGCCTGGTACAACGGCGCCCCTTCTTCCTGCAAACGCTCGATATTTTCCATTACAATCACGGAATCGTCCACTACCATCCCAATGGAGAGGGTAAGAGCCGCCAGGGTCATCATGTTAAGATTGAATCCGGAAAGGTACATCATCACAAAGGCAGCCAGCAGAGAGAGGGGAATGGTGATGGCGACGATGAAGGTGGGCAACCAGCGTCGCAGGAAGAAAAAAAGCACCAGAATGGCAAAAATGGCTCCGATGACGATTTCGTTACCGATGCCTCCCATCGCTTCGGTGAGGATTTCGGATTGGTCGTAGAATTTGTGAACCCGGGTGTTGGGAGGCAGCAGGTTGCGCAGGGATTGCAAACGGCGGTCGATGCGGTGCGCCAGCTCGATGGTGTTGTAGCCGTTTTCTTTTTGAATGAGAATGGCAACGGCAGGCTTTCCGTTGCTGTTCACCAGATAATGCTCGGGTAAGGCGTGGTTCCGAATCCGGGCAATATCCTTCAGGAAAATGGGCAGGCCTTCGGGGGAGGTGGCAACGCGCAGGTTGCGCACATCCTCCAGGGTTTGAATCTGCCCGATACCGCGAATGGGAATATCCATGGAGTATTTCTGCAAATACCGCCCGCTGATGTTGAGGTTGTTCTCCCGAAGGAGTTCCTCCAGTTGGGTCAGGGAAATGTGGAGTTGGTTCATTTTATTGATATCCGGTTCTACCACATAGGCGGCACGCCGCCCGCCCAGCACGTCGATGCGGGAGATGCCCGGGATGCTGTGCAGAGAAGGTACCAGCCGGTACTGAATAATCTGCCGCAATCGGGTAAGCGGTTGTCCCGGATTACAGAAGGTGTAACCCACAATTTGTTGCAAGCGGCTTCCCAGATTATCGATTTCGGGGTGCACCCCGGCGGGCAGGCGGCTGGCGACGCGGGAAATAGCCGCAGAGGCAAATTGCCGGGCAGCGATAATATCGTATCCCCGGGTGAATTCCACGGTAACCTGGGAGATGCCCATGGTGGAAATGGAAGAGGTGCGCCGTACGCCGCGGATGTTTTGCATCTCGTTTTCGATGGGGCGGGTAATGAGAATTTCCATATCCTCGGGAGAAACACCGGGATACTGGGTGATGATGTTCACCAGCGGATAGTTCAGTCCGGGGAATAAATCCAGTGGCATGCGCTGATACGCCAGCATCCCGCCCAGAAAGAGGAGCAGCATAATCAGTATGGCGTACACCGGTTGTTGAATGAATTTCTGGTACCAGCTCATTGCTCGTTCCCCATCAGTCTTCAATCTTCATGGTTTCTTTCAGATTGGCATGGAAAATTTCGAATGCGCCGGTGGTGAGCACAACCGTGCCCGGCGGCGGCCCGGAGATCAACTCCCGATACCCATCCCGGGAAGCGCCAGGGGTTACTTCCCGGGGATGGTAGTGGCCATCTTTAATTTCAATCAGGTAGAAATGGCCCTTCTCCCGCACCAGAGCCTCCTCCGGTACCGAAGGGGCCTGGTACGGAGCTCTGCGAATTCGGAATTTGACAAACATGCCGGGTTTTAACTTCGGGGAATCCTCAATGATTCGGATTCGAAATGCGCGTCCCCCGGTGCGGGAATTGACCGCCGTTTCCAGGAAAATCAGGCGTCCGCGCACAGAAATGGTGTCATTCAGTACGAGATGTAGCAAACTATCTCCCAGTTCCCAATTTTGATTGTCAAAATACTGGCCCACCAATACGAGATTTCCCGCCTCCTGGAACTGTGCCAGAAGCTGACCTTCCTGCACATATTCCCCCTGCTCCACCCGGAGGTTTTGTAACATCCCATCATAAGGAGCGCGGAAACTGGTCATGGCACGGAAATAATTGAGAGCGCTATCGGCCTGGGCGGCCTCTGCCTGATAGCGGGTGAAATCCCGCTGCAGCCGTTGCCATTCTTCCACCGGAATGTAGTGCTTTTTTTGCAATCCCTCTTTCCGTTGGAGCATCTCCCGGGCGAAGCGCAAATTGGCATGGGCAACCTCTGCCGCCGTGCGAAATTGCTGTCGTAGCTTTTCGATGGGTTCGCCTTTTAGCCAGAAAATAATATCGCCTTTCCGGTACTGGGCTGCGGGTTTCAGGTTCAGGAAAAAATAGCCGGGGAAATGGGCATAAAGCGCCGTTTTGCGGAATCCTTCAATTTTACCGTAACCGCAAATTTCCCGGTAGAAAGTGGTGGTTTGTACCGTGGTGGAATCCGTTTGAATATGAGCCCGGGTGTGGGAAGGGTTCTCTCGCTGGCAGGTAAGAAAAAGGAATGTGAAAATCAGAAACAAGCTGGAATATCGCATCCTTGTACTCCCCAGATTCAATCACCTTCAAACCTATGAAAAAAATGGGGAAATAACAAATGTAAGTGGAAATTCAAAAGGACAAATCCCAAATAACAAAAAAGCAAATTCCAAACCACAAATAACAAATCCCAAGTAAAAGATTCCAAGTATCAATATTCAAAAACACAAAATTCCAAGAGCAGCGCCAGGTGAATTAAAATTTTTTCAAAATCCCGTTAATCCTGTAAATCCTATCAAAAAAATTCCTTTAATAATAGGGTAAAAAAATCATCTTGTTCCAAATGAGACGGGATTATGAGGTAAACCCAATTCCTACAAACAAGTTTGTGGGCTTTCCGCATACCGTCCCTTTCGGGACGGCATGATTGGTATTTCTCCATAAGATTATTATCAGACAGGTGTTTCAGAAAATGTAAAAATTCTAATTAACTTCTACACTTTAACAAAAATATTCTTTATTTAATGCTATATCTCCACTCTCACTATCTCCGATTTCCACCGATATTATATCTCGATATCCTTTATTATCTATGCCTAAAACTATCATTACAGCTTTACTGCGAACTATCCCTCCTTCACGGATATCCTCAAATTGTGCGTCTATTATCAAATAAGGATATTCCTTCTCTAATTTCCGTTTCCTCCAGGTTTCTAATATCTCATCTAACTCCCGAGCAAAATTGCTTACTGTGCTCGCACTAAATTCTATCCCGCACAATTGTTCCATTATATCTCCCACATTTCGTGTCGATACTCCATTGTAGTAAATCTCGGCTATCGACAACATCAGCGCTCGTTCACTGCGCTGGTAACGTCGAAATAATTCCGTGGAAAACTTGCCCTCTCTATCTCGAGGAAGCCTGAGCTCTAACTTGCCATCTCGTGTATTTAGCTTCCTGGGCGTGTCCCATTACGATAATCTTTCCCCTTCTCGCTCCGCTCATAGGACGATACACCCATAAATTCTTCAAACTCCTTATAGAACAAATCTTGTAAAGACTTTTGTAAAACATCCCTTAAAAAATCTTTGTTATCTAATAAAACCTCTTGTACATCAATCACTTGTTCCGTATTTTCCTCTAAAACTGGTTCTTGTGCCATATTCTCCTCCTTTGGGTTTTGAGTTTTTCTTTATTTTTTGTCCCCCAAAGCTAAGGAGAATATGACCTTTCTTCTTAACATTTTTCCTTTTTACACAAAATTACGTACACAATCCTATTTTAATAAAAAAACTCCCGCCAATCTGACGGGAGTTCCTTTTTATTTTCAATCTATGTCAAAAAAATTCAAGCCTGATAAACCCGATTTTTATGGGAATGTCTCATTTTCTCTTTATACCGTTTTAATTGCCGTTCGGCGCGGTCCAGAGCCAGGTCAAAGGATTTGCGCATTTCGTCCGCAACTTCTTTCACGACAATCTGTTTGTTGTACACGCCAATTCGCAGCTCGGTATAACGCGAAAGTTTTTCCCAGCCCAGAACAACTTCCACATCCAGAATGCCATCGTAAAAACGGCCCAGTTTCTGGGTTTTCTCTTCCACGTACGACTTTAAGTCGTCCTTAATTTTGAAACGCCGGGCAGTGATTGTTAAGTTCATAAAACCCTCCTATAGGTTTTTAGGTAATTTATTTAATCTTCTTTCTTGCCCGTGGATGAGCCTGCCGGTACACCTGTTTCAATCGCTCCATGCTCACATGCGTGTAAATTTGCGTGGTGGATAGACTGGCATGGCCTAACAATTCTTTTACGGACATTAAATCCGCTCCACGGTCAAGAAGATGGGTTGCGAAGGTATGGCGTAGAACATGCGGACTGATTTTTTCCTGCTCGGAGACGCGCTGCAGGTATTTCTTCACAATGTGAATAACCGCCAGCGGGTACATCTGTTTTCCCCGTGCGGTTAAAAACACATACTCTTTATCTGAGGGATAAGGGTTTGCTTCCTGACGTTTTCTCAAATAGTTCTCCAATGCCACTTTCGCTGCCTGACCAATAGGAACTAACCGATCTTTATTGCGCTTTCCTCTTACTATTATGTAATTCTCTTTCAGGTGAATTTGTTTCATGGTTAAAGAAATTAATTCGCTTAAGCGCATTCCCGTGGCATAAAACAATTCCAGAATTGCTCGATCGCGCACATCCTGAAACGTCTCTTCCGGGAAATGTTCGAACAAGCGCCGCATCTCATTTTCGTGAACCACCACAGGTAACGGTTTATCCAGGCGAGGAGGATGAATGGCCACTGCAGGATTGGTTTCAATTAAATTCATTCTTTTAAGGTAACGGAAAAACGATTTAATTGATGAAATTTTTCGGGCAATACTGCGTTTTTTTAATCCGGTAATGAATAATTCTTCCACAAACTTCTTTATTAGTTTAGTATCGACCTCCTCCGGCGACACTTGAATTTTTTGCAGCTGCTCTTCCACAAACTCGATAAACTGCTCCAGATCCGTGCGATAGGAAAGGCACGTATGCCGGGAATATTGCCGCTCTTTCTCCAGATATTCCACAAAACGATCCAGGTATGCCCACATCAGGTCAGGGATTCCTCTTTCTGTTTATGTTTGCATTTGGGGCATTGTAAATAATATCCCTGCGTTCGGGTTACTTTTTCTACCATTAAAGGATATCCGCATTGGGGGCAGGTAACCGCCACGGGTTTGTCCCAGAGGGCAAATTTGCATTTGGGATAATTGCTGCAGGAATAGAAAATCTTGCCGCGCCGGGACTGCCGCTGCACAATTACCCCATCGCAGCCTTCTTCGGGACAGGATACGCCGGTGCTGATGGGACGGGTGTTCTTGCATTTGGGATAATTGGAGCAGGCCAGAAACTCCCCGAAGCGCCCCCGTTTTATCACCATCGGGGCACCGCATAACTCACACACTTCATCGGTCACCACCGGTTCGTTCTCTTCTAGCGGACGGGTATTCTTACATTCCGGGTACCCGGAACAGGCCAGAAACTTCCCGTTGCGCCCCCAGCGCACCACCATGGGGCGTCCGCACACATCACATTTGATATCAGTAACTTCCTGAAGCTCCTCGCGAATCTCCTGCTTTTGCTCCTGGGCCTGTTTCAGTGCCTTCTCGAAAGGAATGTAAAATCGTCTGAGAATTTCCAGATAGCTGGATTCGTTGCGCTCTACTTTATCCAGATTCTCTTCCATCCGGGCGGTAAATTTCACGTTAAAAATATCCGGGAAATGATTGACCAGCAAACGGTTCACCGTCTTGCCCAGGTCGGTCGGATGCAACGTGCGCTCCTTTTTCTCCACATATTTCCGATTCAACAACGTGGAGATAATCTGGGCGTAGGTGCTGGGACGCCCAATCCCCAACTTGTCCAGCGTTTTCACCAGGGTACTTTCGGTGTAGCGGGGCGGAGGCTGGGTAAAGCGCTGCTCGATGTTTAAATCCATCAGCTCTAACTGTTCCTGCTCTTGCAAGTCCGCCGGTAATCTGGTGCTCTGGGAAGAGCCGTTTTGTTTTCCGTTTCCTTCCTCCTGCTCCTGATAGGCCATCATGTATCCCCGAAAGAGCACCACTTCTCCCTCTGCCCGGAATTCGTACCGTCCCGCTTTGATGCGCACCACCGTTTTCTGCACCCGGGCTGGTTTCATCTGGCAGGCCAGAAAACGCTGCCAGATAAGCTGGTAAATCTTAAACTGATCGGATGTCAGGTACTTCTTTATCTTTCTCGGTTCAAAATCGGGTGTTAAATAAGTGGGACGAATCGCTTCGTGGGCATCCTGCGCGGACTTCTTCTTACCAAACACATTGGGTTTGGCAGGCACGTAATCCGGCCCGTAGGTATTTCCAATATATTCTCGCACTGCAGAGATGGCTTCGGTACTGATGCGGGTGGAATCGGTTCGCATGTAGGTAATCAATCCCACATTGCCCTTTTCTCCCAGATCTATTCCCTCGTACAGTTGCTGGGCAACGGCCATAATACGCGAGGTGGTCATGCGAAAGCGCCTGGAGGCTTCCTGCTGCAGGGTGCTGGTAATAAACGGTGCCGGTGGTTTCTTTTGCACCGTTTTCTTCTCGATAGCATCCACCACATAGGTTTCCTGCTCCAGCGCCTGGCGATGCTGCTCTGCTTCTTTTTTATTGGCAATGCGAAACTTCTGGGGATCCAGCGTATTGCCATCAATTTTGACCAGACGGGCGCGAAACTCTTCCCTTCGTTCGGTCCGGAGCAACGCATCCACCGTCCAGTACTCCACCGGCTGGAATTTTTCAATTTCCTCTTCGCGCTCACAAATCAAGCGCAACGCCACGGATTGTACCCGACCGGCACTTAGCCCCCGATAAATGGTCTGCCACAACAGGGGGCTCACCTGATAGCCCACAATGCGGTCCATCACCCGGCGGGCTTGCTGGGCATTCACCCGGTTCATATCAATCTGATGGGGATTCTCTACCGCCCGCAACACGGCGTTCTTCGTAATTTCATTGAATTCTATCCGGTAAATGTTGGGATTAACCTTACGAATCGTTTCGGCAATGTGGTAAGCAATGGCTTCCCCTTCCCGATCCGGGTCGGTGGCAAGATACACACTCTGGGACTTCTTTGCTTCTTCCTTTAGTTCCTTAATGATTTTCCCTTTGCCGGGAATGGTCACATACTGCGGTTTGAAACCGTTCTCGATGTCCACCCCAAATTTCGTTTTGGGCAAATCGATAATATGCCCAACCGAGGCAGCCACTTTAAAATCGCTACCCAGAATTTTATTAATCGTTTTCGCTTTCGCAGGCGATTCAACAATCACCAGCTTTCTTCCGTTTTCGCCAGATTTCAACGCCATATTCACCTTCCGTTTAATCCAACTATGTCAATTCCCATTCTCTTACATGATTTACGTTTCAGTTATCGTTACCCGTCCCGCCTGGTGCGGCTGGTTTATCAATGGGGTTTAAATAACCCACCCAGAGAGTGCACCTCCTCATTTCATCCAGGAGGAAGGAACAATCTCCCTTAAAATTTTTCTGTATTTAAAAAGTATCCATATTTCTTAATTTTATCATCCCAATCCCGGTTACCCCCGGAAAGCAGCCGAGTACCATCATTCCGCATCGCAAAAGCCGCATCGAATCTGGTAATAATAAAATGTATCGCTTCAACAGTCACCAGTTGCACAAGGTCATAAAAATGTTTATTTCAGGGATTTCTATGGCTCAATGAATCGTTTCGTTGCCGGGGTAAAAATAACTTCCGAAGATGTCCCGCCCCATTAACAATTGAAAGGTGACATTTTTAACGTCTTCGTACTCCACGACTTCCGTTCCGAACATGATGCAACGATCGATAATTTGTTCCAGTTGCGCAGGGGTTACAATGCGCAGTTTCTGAATCTGAATTAGAAACGAATAAGCTCTGGGAGAAAAAAGCGTTCGTTCAAAATTATCCAGCAGACGCAGTGCAAATGGTTCGTTCTCCTCATTTAAATGAGCGACCGGCGCGTGGGGTTGAATCAGCTCCGTAATCCAATCCACAGCGTGTTGAATATCGCTATCGGTGTACCCTCGTTCCTTTAACTTCCGGGAAAGAAACTCAATATCCGGAAAACCTTTGTCTGGAGAATCATCTATCTGGGAAATTAAAAACTCGATAATTTCTAAAATTTTATGCTGCATCTACACACCGATTTCTTTATCCTAAATTTAAGGAATTGATTCGATAAATCAATACCTTTTTTTGGGAAAATCCCGGTACCGCTGTAAAACCAACCCTTTCGGGTTCGCGAAGTTCCCATTTTTCTTTAAAAGAGAAGGGATTACGGAAATTTTCTTGAATACAGCGTAGTTTTTTTTATATTTCTTGAAAAAGAGGAAGAGATGCCATGAAGCGACGGGATTTCATTAAATACACGGCTCTGGCGGGAACGGCGCTTTCGGTAGGAGCCCTTACACCACCAGCACTGGTGCAGAGTGCCACACCTCCCGAAGCGGTGTGGGTATCCGGTGGTGAACCGGAAGAACTCCTGCACGCCGCACTCTCCGCTTTCGGCGGAATGAAACACTTCATCTCCCGCGGGGATGTGGTGGTGGTAAAACCCAACATTGGCTGGGATCGGGCTCCGGAATTTGCCGCCAATACCAATCCCCAACTGGTGGCAGCCGTGGTAAAAGCCTGCTACGATGCCGGTGCCGCCACAGTGAAAGTTTTCGACCGCACCTGCAACAATCCCCGCCGCTGCTATCTGAACAGCAAAATCGAAACCTACGCCCGAAAGGTGGGCGCCCGGGTAGAACCCATCCGGGAACACAAATTTGTGAAACTCCCCCTCAAGGACGGATTAGAGCTGAAAGAATGGCCTATCTATCGGGAGTATCTGGAAGCAGATAAAGTCATCAACATTCCCATTGCCAAACATCATTCCCTGGCGCGGGTCACACTGGGGTTAAAAAATTTAATGGGGGTAATGGGTGGAAATCGCGGGGACATTCATAACCATTTCTCCCGCAAACTTATTGACATCGACAGCCATATTCTGCCCACATTAACCATTGTGGATGCCTACCGCATTTTGCTGCGGAACGGCCCGCGTGGCGGGAATCTGGGAGACGTGGCGCTGCGCAAGACGCTCATTATGAGTCCCTGCACCGTAACCGCCGACCGGCTGGCACTGGAACTCTTCCAGCTTCAGCTCAACGACGTGCCGCACGTACAGGAAGCATACCGCCGCGGCCTGAATCGCTACGATTTCCGCACCCTTAACCTGAAACGCATTTCGCTGGATTAACATGGTTCGACTCCGGCGCACGGTACAAATTCTTTTTCTGTTGTTCTTTTTCTGGCTCTTCCTCCGGGCACGCTATCCCTACCAGGTTCTTGTGCCCTCGGATTTGTTTTTGCGTTTTTCCCCCCTGGCGCCTCTATTTTACTTCATCGACAACCTTACCCTCCCTGCTTTTCTCTGGCCCGCACTCATCATCCTGATTTTAACCCTGTTTCTGGGTCGCTTTTTTTGCGGCTGGATGTGCCCGCTGGGTACAGCACTGGATATTTTCAGTCGCTTCATCCACGCACCGGACAACAGCCAGAACCAGAAATGGGAGAAATTGCGACCGGTAAAATTCGGAATCCTGCTGGCTCTGGTTGTTATGGCTATTTTTTCTCTGAACCTCTGGGGATACCTGGATCCGCTGGCGCTGTTTACCCGCTTCACTACCATCATCTTTTACCCACTGTTTACCCTGCTGGGGGAACGTTCTCTGGACTGGCTCTCAGGGGTTCCGGCCGTGGGCAGCTGGGCAGACTACGCTTACGATATTTTCAAAGAACAGATTATGCCCGAAATGCAATCCCGGCACACCGCCGTTCTCACCGTCTTCCTGCTTCTTCTCTTTATTTTTGCCATGGAGAAAGTCACCCGGCGCTTCTGGTGCCGTTACCTCTGCCCGGCAGGCGCGCTATTGGGGC